>DASYRI010000060.1:0-5987 GCA_036004545.1 Gemmatimonadales bacterium | reverse complement strand
CTCGAGCGACGGGAAGACCCTCTTCTACACGACCAACGCCGGCGACATAGACCGCCGCCACGTCTGGAAGGTGTCCACCTCGGGCGGGCAGGCGGAGCAGGTCACCACCGGCGACGGCATCGAGACCTACCCGGCGGTGCTGGCGTCGGGGAAGCACCTTGCGACGCTCTCGTCCGATGCGCTCCGGCCATTCGGCGTGGGCGTCTGGCCCGCCGCCGCGGCCGCGCCCGAGGAGTCCCAGCGGGTTATCTACCCTATGCTGGTCAAGGACTTCCCGAAGGACGCCGTGGTGGCGCCGGTCAACGTCACCCTCAAGGCCGAGGACGGGGTCGAGTTCCACAACCAGCTGTTCCTCCCCAAGGATCTCAAGCCCGGCGAGAAGCGGCCCGCGATCATCTTCGTGCACGGGGGCCCGGTCCGGCAGATGCTCCTCGGCGACCACTACATGGGCTTCTACCACATGGCGTACCAGACCAACCAGTGGCTCCAGAGCATGGGCTACGTCGTCATGTCGGTGAACTTCCGGAGCGGGATCGGCTACGGCAAGTCGTTCCGCATGGCGCCCAACCGGGGCGGGGCGGGGAATTCCGAGTACAAGGACGTCATCGCCGCGGGCAGGTACCTCCAGACCCGGGCCGACGTGGATCCCAAGCGAGTGGGGATCTGGGGGCTCTCCTACGGCGGGGTGCTCACCGCGCAGGCGCTGGCCAGGAACTCGGACGTCTTCGTGACCGGCGTGGACCTGGCCGGGGTGCACCTCTGGGGGAGCTCGCTCGACACCGCCGAGGTCTCGTACAAGTCGTCGGCGATCGGGGCCATCGACGGGTGGAAGTCGCCGGTGCTGCTGGTCCACGGCGACGACGACCGGAACGTGGCGTTCGCGCAGACGGTGGGGCTGGTGCAGCTGCTTCGGGCCCACAAGGTGTACCACGAGCTGATCATCTTCCCGGACGACACCCACGAGTCGCTGCTCGACTCGCGGTGGATGTACACCTACGCGCGGATGGAGGAGTGGCTGGACAAGTATCTCAAGAACGCGGGGGCCCAGGCGGTGGGGGGGCAGGAGAGGCATTAGGGGTCAACCCCTAATCTCTAGCCCCTATCGCAACCGCCACCCCGCCGAGAATCGCCGCAGCCGAGAGCACCAGCCGGAGCGAGACCCGCTCGCCGAGGATGGCGACGCCCGCCAGCGCCGCGAGCACCGGCACCGCGAGCTGGATCGTTCCCGCGCGGGTGGCGCTCATCCGGGGCAGCGCGGCGTACCAGACGGCGTAGCCACCGCCGGACGCGAGGGCGCCGGAGGCCACCGCGAAGGCGACGCCCGGCCCGCTCAGGTGCGCCGCCGCGCCCGACCCGCCTCCATCACCGCCCGCCGCGCGGAATGCGAGGGCGCCTAACCCGGCCATCGCCAGCCCCATCGGCGTGGCGAGAAGAAACGCATCGGCGGTCTGGGCGAGCGGCGCGTCCGCCCGGCGGCCGCGGAGCGAGTAGAACCCCCAGGCGGCGCCCGCGATCGCCATCAGCGCCACGCCCAACGGCGACGGCGCTCCGATCCCCGGCAGGTTGAGGTAGACGAGGCCTGCGCCCGCGACGGCGAGCCCTGCCCACTCGCGCCGACGGGGCCTCTCGCCGGAGCCGAGCCCGGCGCCGATCATGGTGAGCTGCACCGCGCCGAAGAGCACCAGCGCGCCGGTGCCGGTGGGGAGGGTGACGTACGCGAAGGAGAACGGGGCGGCGTAGAGGAAGAGGAAGAGGGCGGCGAGCCAGCGGTCGCGTCCGGGCCGGTGGGGGTAGACCGGCGGGTCGGGCGCTTCGGTCTCTCGCTTCCGTCCGCCCGTCCGCCCGTCCGCCACAGGGCGCCGCGCCGCCCGGAGGAGCAGCCCGAGCGCCACCGCCCCGCTCGCCAGCCGAATCGCCGTGAACGAGGCCGGATCAATCCGCCCCGATCCGAGGGCGAGCCGCGCCAGCACCGAGTTGGCCGCGAAGCAGACCAGCGCCAGCGCGGCCGCCCAGCTCACGGAATCGCCGGCGCGGCCGCTTTCACCACGATGTTCTGTACCCCGCGCTCCCGCAGCATCGCATTGAACGCCGCCACGTCCCTGGCCAGCAGCCCGTCGAGCGCCGCCCGGGCGGCGGCCACCTGCTCGCCCAGGATCTTCCGCACCTCGCCCTGCTGGGTAGTGGGCGCGAAGTCCCCGCTCGCGAGCTGCCCGGCGAGGTAGTTCAGCTGTCCGAGCGCCTTGACCGGCCAGCGCACGCCGTCCTGCCCGCGCCCGGTGATCCGGAGCTGGACCAGCCGCTCCTCGACCGCGATGAGCTTCTGCTCCAGCGAATCGGCGTCGGTCCGGACCCGCGCCATCGCCGAATCGGCGCCAAGGACGCCCTTGAGGGTGGCGAGCTGGGCCCGGAGCGACTCGATGGTGTTCACCGCGCCGGCGGCGGCGTTGATCTCGCCGCGCAGCTCCTCGAGGAGCGCGGTCTGGGCCTTGATCTCCTCCTCGCTCCCGCCGCCATTGGGGTCCTTGAGCACCGTCACCGGCTGGGTGAGCTCCTGTGCGCCGGCCCGGAGCCGGATGGTGTAGCGGCCCGGCGGCGCGAGCATCGCGAACCGGCCTCCATCGGGCATCGGCCGTCCCTGCGGGGGAATGGTGATCTCCGCGGCGTAGAGCGGGCTCACCCGCTGGCGCACGTCGGCCGTTTGATCGTAGCGCAGGTCCCACCAGACGCGGTTGATCCCCGGCCGGGCCGGGCCCCGGAAGGTCCGCACCACCTTACCGGCCGAGTCGAGCACGCTGAGCGTCACGCTGTCGCGCGAGTCGGGCTTGAGCCAGTAATGGATCGAGGCGCCGTAGGGCGGATTCTGTCCCACCACCGGATCGTCCGAGGGCGAGAGCGGGGCCTCCACGTTCCGGAACCGCCACGCCGCCCTCGGCGCGAAGAGGTGGGCGTCCTTCGCGGCCACGTCGGCGGTCACCTGCTGGAGCGGGGTGATGTCGTCGAGGATCCAGAATCCCCGGCCGTAGGTCGCCACCACCAGGTCGTTGAACCGCTCCTGCACCGTTACCCAGTACACCGGCGCGTGGGGGAGGTTGTTCTGGAGCGGTTGCCAGGTGTCGCCGTCGTTGAAGGAGACGTAGAGCCCGTTCTCGGTGCCGGCGTAGAGCAGGCCGCGCCGCTTCGGGTCCTCCCGCACCACGTGGGCGTAGCTGAGCGGGCTCTTCGGAATGCCGGATACGACGAGCTGCCACGACTTCCCGTAGTCGCGGGTCCGGTAGATCCAGGGGTCGCGGTTGTTCACCTGGTGCCCGTCCACGGTGAGCCAGGCGGTCGCGGTGTCGTAGCGCGAGGGCTCGATGTTGCTGATCGTGCCCCACTCGGGGAGCCCGGGCAGGTTGGCGGTGAGGTTGGCCCAGCTCTTCCCGCCGTCCCGGGTGAGCTGCACCAGCCCGTCGTTGGTGCCCGCCCAGATGAGCCCCGGCTGGAGCCGCGACTCGGCGATGGCGAAGACCACGCCGCCGTACTCGACACCGATGTTGTCGGGCGTGAGCCCGCCCGAAATCTGCTGCCGGCTCTTGTCGTTCCGGGTGAGATCGGGGCTGATCACCTGCCAGCTGTTCCCGGCGTCGGTGGTGAGGTGCACGTGCTGGCTCCCGATGTAGATCCGCTTGGGGTCGTGGGGCGAGATGGTGAACGGCGCGGTCCAGACGAACCGGTACTTGAGCTCTGCCGCGGGCCAGCCGCCGGTGCTCTGGGGCCAGACCTCGACGTTGCGGGTCGTACCGGTCCGGACGTCGTGGCGCACCACGATCCCGCCCCGGCTGCCGGAGCCGGACGCGGTGGACCAGACGATGTTGGAGTCGGCCGGATCGGGCGTGGCCCAGCCGCTTTCCCCGCCCCCCACGGAGTGCCACATCCCGCGCGGAATGCTCCCTCCCCCCCCGCCCCCGCCGCCGAACCCGCCCAGCTTGCTGTTGCTGGGGCCGCGGGTGGAGGGATTGTCCTGCTCGTTGCCCATCACGTAGTAGGGGACCCGGTCGTCCACCGTCACGTGGTACATCTGGGCGATGGGGAGCTGGACCCGGAGCCAGCTCTTGCCGCGGTTGTTGGAGATGGAGAATCCGCCGTCGTTGCCCACCACCAGCCGGTCGCCGTTGCCGGGATCAATCCACATGTCGTGGTTGTCGCCGCCGGGCGACTCCCCGAAGCCCACGTCCACCGTGGTGCGCCCGCCGTCCTGGGTCTTGCTGAACGCGGCGGAGGTGAAGTAGGCCTCGTTCTCGTTGTCGGGCGAGGCGGTGACGTGATTGTAGTACGCGGTGCGCCCGCCCAGCTGGCGGTCGTAGCTCACCAGGGTCCAGTGCTCGCCGCCGTCGTCGGAGCGCCAGAGCTTGCCGCGGTCGGTCTCCTTGCCGTGGATCGGAGCGCCGTCGCCGGTCTCGATGAGGGCGTAGATGCGGTTGGGATTCACCCGCGGGATGGCCAGACTCACCTTGCCGATGGTTTTGGTCGGGAGGCCGTTGCCGGTGACCCGCTTCCAGGTGGCGCCGGCGTCGCGCGAAACAAAGAGCCCGCTCCCTGCGCCGCCGCTCTCCCGGCCCCAGGTGTGGAGCTCGAGCTGCCACATCCCGGCCCAGAGAATCCGCGGGTTGGTGGGGTCCATCACCAGGTCGGAGGCGCCGGTGCTGTCGTTGACGAAGAGGACCCGGTCCCAGGTCTTGCCGCCGTCCACGGTGCGGTAGATGCCGCGCTCCGGCTGGGGCCCGTAGGCGTGGCCCAGCGCCGCGACGTACACGATGTCGGGGTTGGCAGGGTGCACCACGATCCGCGCGATCCGGCCGGTGTTCTCCAGGCCCGCGCGGGCCCAGTGCCGGCCCGCGTCGGTGGACTTGAACATCCCCCAGCCCACCGAGATGTGGCTCCGGATCCACGGCTCGCCGGTGCCGGCCCAGACGATGTTCGGATCCGAAGGCGCCACCGCGAGCGAGCCGACGGAAGAGACCGGCTGGTCGTCGAAGATCGCTGACCAGTGGATGCCGCCGTCGGTGCTCTTGAAGATCCCGCCCGAGGCGGCGCCGGCGTAGTAGGTCATCGGATCGCCGGGGACGCCCGCGACGCTGGAGACCCGGTTCCCCTCGGGGCCGATGTGACGGAAGCGGAGCTGGGTGAAGGCGGTGGTGTCCACCGGCGCTGCGGCCGTCGCGGCGGCGGATCGCTGCGCCGGCGCCTGCCTCCGTGCAGCGGGCTGCTGGGCTCTCGCAGGATAGCCGAGGGCCAGGGCCGCGGCCAGGCTCAGGAAAGCGATCCGCATGGGGCGGCCGCAGGGGATCGCGGCGCCGAGGGTGGCGAACACGCGTGACTCAGAGCGTCCCTGGTGGATTCCAAGGAAGGCGGTCATCAAGTGGCTCCTGCGGGTGGCGCGCTAAGATACGCGCCGGCCGCCGAGGGAGCCAGTCCGTTCAGGCCTCGCCCCAGACCTCGCGGAAGAGGGCGGGGAGGTCGATCTCGAGCGGCGGGTGCTCGGGGCTCGGCTGCCAGGTGAGGCGGTCGTCCAGGAATTCGGCGCGGTCGTCCGAGGGGCGCCAGCGCTCGACGGCGCGGGTGTCCGGGTCCGCGATCCAGTACTCGGGGATGCGGTTCCGCTGGAAAGCCCGGCGCTTGATGATTCTGTCGTGGCGCGCAGTCGAGGGGGAGAGAACTTCGAGGATGAGGATCGGGTTCGACAGCTCGGTCCACGGCTTCGGCGGGCCGGTGACCGGCTCCGGGACCACGAACAGGTCGGGCTGAGCGACCTGCTTGCCATCAAGGGGCACGTCGGCGGGCGAGAAGATGACTTCGCCGAGGCCATTGGCTCGAATGTAGGGTTCCACCCGGCTAAGGAAGGCCGCCACCACTCGCTGGTGGATGTGGCTGGGAGACGGCGTCACCAGCAGCTCGCCGTCGAACAGCTCGTAGCGGTTCCCGTCGTCCGGGAGGGCGAGCACCATATC
>DASYRI010000059.1:0-10308 GCA_036004545.1 Gemmatimonadales bacterium | reverse complement strand
TGCGCGATGTCTGCGTGCTCACCATGTCGGAGTTCGGCCGCACCATCCGCGAGAACGGCACCGGCGGCACCGACCACGGCCATGCGACCGCGATGCTGGTGCTGGGCGGCACCGTGAACGGCAAGCGCGTGGCGGGGCGCTGGCCGGGGCTCGACCCGGAAACTCGCTACGAGGGGCGCGACGTGGCGGTGACCACCGACTTCCGCGACCTCTTCGGCGAGATCCTGGTCCGCCACCTCGGCGCGCGCGACCTCGCCGCGGTGTTCCCGGGGTACGCGGTGGCGGAGAGCCGGTTTCCGGGCGTAATCAGGAGCTGACGGACCTCCTACCGCTCCCGCGGCGGCGGCCTGACCCGGATCCTGATCGAGCCGGAGGGAGCGCGCGCTTCGATCGCGCTGTCCGCCAGGGCCCGGAGCCCGCCGAACAGCTCCGCTGAAAGCCCGCGAGCGACCGCCGAGTCCGCCTCGCGGGCCGCCTCCACATAGGCGCCTTCCGCCAGCAGCGCCAGGACGAGGTAGTTCCAGGTCTCCTCCTGTCCGGGAGAATCGGAGAGACTTGCGCGCAATTGCTCCTCCGCGCCCCGGGCATCCCCCGCCTCGAAGTAACGCCGGGCCAGATCGTTCCGGACCCGCCAGATATGTCCCGGCGGCGCGAGCGCGAGCGCGTGGTGGTAGGTCTCGATCGCTTCCTCCCGCCGGCCCTGCTCAAACAGGGTGTAGGCGTATGCCTTCTGCGTCCGGTAGCTCCGCGGGGCATCCTCGGCGCTCCGGATGGAGAAGCTCGCCTCGTCGTGCCAGACTGCGTAGCGCCGGGCGCCGCGCACCACGCCCATCGCCACCAGCAGAGCGCACCCGATCGTGGCGGCACGCCGCCACCGGACGCGTGCCGCGCCCCCGCCCTGCCACAGGCCGCCGGCCAGTCCACCCCCGGCGAGGACGAGGCCGATGCTCGGGAGGAAAAGCGTTCGCTCGGCCAGCACGATTCCCGTCGGCACCAGGACATTGCTCACCGGCAGCAGGGCGACCGCGCACCACGCGAGGCCGAACGACACGACCGGCATCCGCCGGCGGGCGAGCCATGCGACCGCGACCACGCCGAGGGCCATACCGAGCCCCACGGCCTGAACGGAGCCGAACCGGGTGGCCGCCACGATCTCCTGCGGCGAATAGTCGGCCTGGAGGTGCGCCGGCCACAGAAGCAACCGCGCCCAGCGGGGGATCACCGCGAGCATGGTGAGGGCCCGCCCGCCGGCATTGAGACCATCGAGCCCTTCGGCGATGGAGGTCCCGGCCAGCCGACCTGAGAGCACCGTCATCCGCGCCAGGAGCACCAGGCCCCCGAGGGCGGCGAGAAATCCGAATCCCGGCCCGAGCCGGCGGGCGCGGGGACGGCCCCGGTCAGGCACGAGCAGGAGCTCGGCGCCGAGCAGGAGCCCCGGCAGGACAAGCGCGTTTTCCTTGACCAGGCACCCGGCCAGGTAGAGCGCACCGAGCACGGCCCAGTCGCCGGCTCCTAACCCGCCGTCCGCCTGGCGCCGGCGGTCCAGGTAGCGCAGGGTCATGACGGCGGCGAGGAGGCCCACCACGAGCTCACTCTGGCCCACGCCGAGCGCCACCGCCTCGACGTGCGCCGGATGGGCGGCGAAGAGCAGCGCCGCCCCGATCGCGACCCGCCGCGGCGAGAGTCTCGCCGCGAGCCCGAGGACGGCCACGGCGGCCGTGGCGTAGAGGAGGGAGCTGATCACCCGGAAGACCAGGGGGCTTCCCCTGCCAAGCACGAACTGCGTGGCCAGGAGGAGAGAGGTGACCGGCCGGTAGAGATCCTCGGTCCACGGCGGGGGCCAGTACGGCGAGGTGAGGATCTCCCGCCAGCCGCCCAGGTCGTGCAGCCGGGCGTTGTCCACGATAAGGACCACGTCGTCCTGTACGAAGCCGTTCCGGAGCCCCGCCAGCGACGCCGCAATCGCAACCGCCGCCACCGCGATGATCGCGATCCGGCGCTTCGCTGGGAGCACGCCCGGGCCGGCACTCACCGCTTGGCGACGACCTCGCGGGCCCCCGGCGGCACCGGGACCCGGGTCTCGACGCCGCCAGGCCAGCGGACCCAGACCGCGGTGGGGATTCCGGAGAGGCCGAGCACCTGGACCGCGCCGTTCTCCGACCAGTAGCCCGACCCGGCCTGAATCTCCCGCATCGGCCCCATGCGGTCTCCGTACCCGACGCGGATCTGGGCGCCGATCGCGTCGGGGTTGGCGGCGGGGCCGATCAGCCGCACCCGGAGCCCCGGCTTCGCGCCGGCGTTGTGGAAGAGGCGGGTGGCCGCGCCGTTCTCTGAGACCGCGAGATCGAGCCGCCCGTCGCCGTCGAAGTCCGCGTAGGCCGCCCCCCGCTGGTCGCCGTAGATGGTGAGCCCCGAGCGCTGCCCCGGCATCGGCCGGAGCCCGCCTTTGCCGTCGCCCAGGAGCAGCAACCCGCGGCCGGTGTCGTAGCGCGGAAGACCGACCGCAGTGGGCGAGAAGTTCTGGGCGAGGAACACATCCTCGAGCCCGTCCCCGTCGAAGTCCGCGACGCCGGCGTAGAACGCCGGCGCGAGCTGCGCCTCGGCGGGCAGCGGGACGGCCTCGAAATGGTCCCCCCGGTTGAGGAAGGCCATCTGGTCCAGCGTGATGGCCTCGAGCCGCTCCACGCCGCCCGGAGCGCCGGCCAGCAGCTGATCCACCGAGGCACCGGCATAACCCGCGTAGCCGTGGACCCGGGCGGCGGCGCTCGGGATCGCGAGCCGCACCCGCGGCCAGCTCTCCAGCGGGGCGAGCGCGCCCGAAGGGCCGTCGCGCCGCGCCATCAGCATCTCCTCTTCGCCGCGGGCGCCGAACGGCCCGTGGACCAGCACGAGGGGGTGAGCACTGTCGGCGCGCATGAAGGTGTTCCGGCCCCAGCTGGTGGCCACCAGGTCGAGCCGCCCGTCGCCGTCGAGATCGCCGGCGGCGAGCCCGTTCCAGCGGCTGGTCCACCGGGCGAGCCCGAAGGAATCGGGCGCGGGAAAGAAGCGGCCGTGCCGGTCGTTGAGCAGCAGCAGGAGGGAGCCCCACTCGCGCGCCAGCACCAGGTCCGGATGCCCGTCGCCGTTCACATCGGCGAACAGCGCCGCGGAGACCATGCCCACCTCGTGCAGCGCGCGGGTGTTGAGGGTGTCGAGCACGAACCGGCCGGCCTCGTTGCGGAAGAGCCCCGACGAGGCCGGTCTCGGGTATTGCATCGCGGTGGCCCGCCCTCCGACGAAGAGGTCGAGGTCGCCGTCTCCGTCGTAGTCGCCCAGGGCCAGCGGCCCGGTGGCCGATTCGTGCGACCCCACCAGCGGCTCGGCGCTCGGGGCGAGCGCGCCGCCCTGACCGCCGGCGCGCACGCTCACCACGGCGGGCTGCCCGGTCATCTCCTCGAGCGACCGGGCCTCCCAGGTGGAGACCCCGGCGAGCAGCCGCGCCCCCTTCTCCGAGGGAAGGCCGAGGATGGTGGTGAGATCGGCCGGCGCCGCCGGTCCCGGTCCCGGCTCCGGCACCAGCCGGCCCCGGTCGTTCCGGAACACCGCGATGCGGCCGCCCTTCCCGGCGCCGACGATCAGGTCCTCGTCGCCGTCCCGGTCCAGGTCGAACCAGGTCACCCCGGGTCCCAGCTGGGAGAGCGCGTCGGGGAGCAGGTACTGCCGGTCCCAGTCGTCGTTCTTGTCCTCGACATGGCGGTGGCCGTGGAGCTCGGCGGTCGCGTCCTCAAAGAGTGGCGGAGCGGAGCTCGACGCGGCAGGCGTCTTCCCGCTCGCTTCGCTCTTCGCACTTCGCGCCTGGCTGATTTCGTACAGCCGATTCGGCGCCGCGTCGCGGATCTCGCTGTGGCGCCCGTCGCGCCAGTCCACCCCGATCGTCACCCGTTCGGCGCGGCCGGCAGCGAAGCTCGCCAGGTAGTCGCTGTGGGAGAGGTAGAGCCCGCCGGAGGCGACCTCCCGCACCTCGACCGGCACGGCGCCGCCCAGCACGCGGACCTTCGCGCCCACCGCTTGCGTGTTAGGCGGAGCACCCACGAGCCGCACCGCGATCCGCGGCGCTCCGGCGTCGTTCCGGAGCACCAGCGCCGGTGCGCGCAGCCGGTTCACCACCACGTCGAGATCGCCGTCGCCGTCGAGATCGGCCGCCGCCATCGCATGGGAGATGTCGTCTTCGAGGCCGAATCCCCAGCGCTCGCTCGCGTCCTCGAAGGTCAGGTCGCCGCGGTTCCGGTAGGCCACGTTCCGGAGGGCCAGCAGGGGATATTCCCAGCGGTGGCGTTGCCAGGGCACGTTGCTCCACCCGCCCCGCAGGTTCTCCTGGGTATCGCCGTCCATCAGGTCCCAGAGGTGGCCGTTGGCGATGAGGATGTCCTGCCACCCGTCCAGGTCCACGTCCATGAACATGGTGGACCACGACCAGCCGCTCGCCTCCACGCCGGCATAGGCGGAAATTTCCGCGAACGTCCCATCGCCCCGGTTCAGGAAGAGCGTGTTTCGCATCTGCTGGAGCTGGAGCTCCATCTCCCCCGGGCGCTTGGGGATCGCCGTGTGGGTGGGGACCTCGGTCTTCCGGCGGCGCGCATCGTTCGCCAGCATGTCCACCTCGAAGAGGTCGGGGAGCCCATCCCCATTGACGTCCGCGACGTCCGCTCCCATCCCCGAGTTGCTGGTCTGGCGCTGCGCGGTCCAGTCCGCGAGCCGGAACCCGCCCCGGCCGTCGTTGAGCCAGAAGAGGTCCGGGTCCTCGAAGTCGTTGACGACGTAGAGATCGGGGGCGCCGTCGCCGTTCAGATCGGCGAATCTCGCGTCCAGCGCGAACGATTCCGGCTCGGCTGCGAGCGGGCGCCCCTGCGCGTCGCGGAACCGGTCCGCGGTGAAGGCGACCCGGGTGAACCGGCCGTGCCCGTCGTTGAGATAGAAGTCGTCCGGCTCGCCGCGGATGCCCAGCGCGAGTCCGCCCATGTCGGCCCGGTATACCAGCTTCCAGTCCCGGCGGTATTCCGGCGCCACCTCGAACCGTCCCGGAGCCACCTCGCGCACCACCCGGTCGTAGGCCCGCTTCTCCGGCGGGATCGAGTCGGCCGGGGTGTACGGCTTGTAGTTGGCGACGTAGAGATCGAGATCGCCGTCGCCGTCCACGTCGGCCAGCGCGATCGTCGTGCCGCCCTTGCCCGCCGGGTCGAGGCCGAGGTCCCGATGCTCGGTGAAGTGACCGTGCCCGTCGTTCAGGAAGATCGCGTTCGGGCCGGTGGTCGCGAGGAGGATCAGGTCGAGGTCCGAGTCGCCGTCCAGGTCGGCCAAGGCGCAGCCGGTGGAGTAGCGATCCGCCGCGGCGACGCCGGCGCTCGCGGTGATGTCCTCGAAGCGCCAGCGGCCCAGGTTCCGGTAGAGCGCGTTCGGCCCTTCGGTCCGCGCCAGGAAGACGTCCACCAGTCCGTCGCCGTCCACGTCTCCGAGGCAGACCCCGGCACCCTGGGCCAGGATGCGATTGCCGAGGAGGGCGGAGTCGCCGACCGTGTTCCGGAACCCGATGCCGGTTCGCTCGGCCGCCATCCGGGTGAAGCCGGGCTTTCCTGAGGAAACCGCGAGCTCGCGCCACCGATATCCGCTCTCCTCGTGCCAGGGCGGCGGCGCCGAGGACCGGCACGCCGACAAGCCGCCGATTGTGGCCGCGAAGAGCATCGCGGCACTCGGGCAGAGCGCGGGAGAGGTCACGAAAGCAGATCGAATCCGGCGATTACGGAGGGGTGGTAGACCCGCGGCCTGCGAATGAAAGTTCCGCTTGCGGACCCCGGGCCCGGCGCGTTTCTTCCAGCATGACCGGTCCATCGGCGGAGGTCGTCCAACCCCGCCCCGTCGCGATCATTTCTCCGCTCGTCGACCTGCTGTGCGTCGGCGGGTTGTCCATCGTGGTGATCGTCCCGCTGCTGCTCTCCGGCCGCGAGGAGCTGGGCTTCATCACCATCGGCGCGCTGATCTGGACTCAGGCCCTGATCAACTATTCCCATTTCATGGCCTCTTATCGGATCATCTACCGCGGCCGGGAGATGATCCGGCGCCACACGTGGGCCGCGATCTGGATCCCCCTGATCATGCTGGTGTTCGTGGCGATCGCTCTGCTGCTGGCCCCGGCATCGCAGCTGCTGATTCTCGCCTTCTTCGTGGTGGGGAGTGCCTATCTGGCCTGGCACTACACCGGGCAGGTATGGGGCATGATGGCATCATACTCCTACCTGGACGGGATCCGGTTCGATCCGACCGAGCGATGGCTGATCCGGGCCAGCCTCCGGATCCTGCTGGCGTGGCACGTGAGCTGGTTCCTGAATCTCTGGCTCTCGCACACCGAGGTCGCCACGCTTCCCGATCTCGCCGCTGCGCTGTATCGGCTCGCCTCGTACGCCGCGATCCTGGCCTTCCCGCTGGGCGGAATCGGCCTGCTGCACCTGCGGCTCCGTATCGGGCGATATCCGCCGCTCAGGGCCGCCGTGGCGTGGCTGGCCATCTTCGTCTGGTATGCGGCCATCGCGCGGTGGGGACTGCCGGCGTTCTTCCTGGTGCAGCTTGCGCACGCCCTGCAGTACCTCGAGTTCCCGGCGCGGGTGGAGCTCAACCGGGTCGCCGGAGCGACCGTCGCGAGGACGGCGGGACACATGGCGGGGTACGCCGTGGCGCTGCTGGCGGCGGCCTTTCTGGTCATTCTGGCCGTGCCGGGCCCCGCGATGAGCCTGGTGGCCAACTTTCTCGGCGCGACGCCGAACAACGCGGCGGCCGCGCTGGTCCTCTACTTCATCAACATCCATCACTACTTCACCGACGGCGTGATCTGGAAGATCAGTAATCCCGAAGTCCGCAAGGAGCTGTTCGCCCACGCAGCACCGCCGGCGCTGCCGCCAGTCCCGGTTGTACGTGCCGGGACAAAAGGAGGAACCGGTCCCGGCGGCAGCCGGCCGGAGCCCGGAAGGAAGGCAAGACCCCGCTAGGGCTTCGTCCCCTTGTCCAGCTTCACCAGAATCGCCCCGCCATCGTGCCCGAGACCGTATTCCATTGCGGCCCGACTCGGGGTCAGGTACCGGACCTCTTCGACCCCACCGGTCCGGATTCCCTTCAAGACGTCCGGGTCTCCCGACTTCATGCCGTCGAGGTAAATGACCGGCGACACCGGGGCTTGGACGATCTGTCGTTGGGCACAATTCCGCTCCTTGACGGCGTCGCACATGAGAGCGGAACCGCTGCCGGGCTGGATCCCCATGGTGCGGATGCCCCGATTCTGGGAGAGGAAGCGAGGGCGGAGGCGCATGATCGCCTGAAAGAGATCGGGAAACTTCGCGTCCGCCTCGGCCAGCTCCTCGCGGGTGATGAGGTCCCGGTCCGGCTTGGGCGGCTTCTGCGCCGAGGCCCGGCCAGCCCCGAGAGCGGAACCGAGCGCGACGAGGGACAGCAGGGAGAGCGCGCCTCTGGATGTTGGCATCGGGGGCTCCTTGAATGGAGAAGGGCCGCCAGGAGGATGACCCCCGGCGGCCCGGCACTCGGAATGCTTGACCGCCCCGCTACTGCTTGCACACCTGCGGAGCGACGATGGTGGCGCAACGCGGCGGCCGGCGATCCCAGACGAAGATGAGGCCCGGGGTTGTGGCGGTACCGCCCTGGCTCCCGGCGACTGCCCGAGGGAGGAGGATCGCGCTCACCGCCGATCCAACGACGCTGGTTCCGGGCAATGCTTCGATATCCACGGTCTCGGCGGTTCCCGTCGGGGCCGCTGCACTCGCCAGTGCGGAGCCTGTCGTCGCTCCTCCGAAAGGCCTGATGTCGTAGGTGTAGGCGGCGGCGCCGACCGCAACGCTCTGGTAGGCGGAAGCGGTCAGCGGGGCCACACCGCCCCATGCCGCCTGGGGGCTTCCGATTCCCTGGGCGGTGGTGAATACCCGGACATCCACGAATCCATTGGCAGCGGCCCCACAGACACCCGGTATGCAGGCATTGATAACGCGAACGGCCACCCGGGTACCCGTCTCGGGCGGGTTATCGGTGATCCGGGTTACCTGCATGGCTGGGGTTGACCCGGTGCGGGAGTAGCCCCAGAGAATGTAGGTATAACGTTGTCCCGCCTCGAGCACCTCATCGGGAAGATCCTTTACTACCGTCTGCGCCGTGGCCAGCTGGACCTCCGCCGGGTCAGTGGCCGTCGGAGTCCGGAAGATCCTGAAGTGGCGGGTCCCGGCGCGCACGTTCTTGTAATACAGGAGCGTGGTGCTCCGGAAGGTCACGTTGTAGAACTGGCTGTTCTCCACGATGTCCACCGGCCGGAAATCCATGCCCCCGGTATCCGGAACCGCGTTGACAAACCGGATCCCGGCGGTCGGGATATCCTCGGTGATCACCTCCTGGGCCGGGTTGCATGCGCCCACGACGCCGGCGGCGAGGCAGAACATCGAGATCGGGAAGAGGTGTCGCATGACAGACTCCGCGGAGGTTGAGTTGCCGAGCCCGTCGTTACGGCCGGATCCGGCGCGTATTCACGGTATCGCCCGGATTTCCACCTGGATCGGCGCCGGAACCGAGGAGCGAGCGGGTGACCAGGAATCCGCTGACTCCTCCGACGACGGCCAGGCCAAGCCCGATCGTGCGGCCGGTGGAAAACCGGCGTACGTAGGCGGGCCCCAGATACTCCGGCTTGAGCCGTACCGGCTCGCCCGACCAGGCCTGCTCGCCGCCCCGGAGCAGCCGCACCGTCGACACGGCGAGCAAGTAGCTCCCATTCTCCTTTTCGATCAGTTGGCCCTCGACCTGCGCGATCTCGGGGCCCATCGTTCCGCCCAGGGCCGCGCGGCCCGCATCATTGACATCGAATGCGAGCCGGCTGCCGACCTGGGGATCCACCCCCTGGACCGGCTGCAAGGTGTAGCAGCCCGCCAGCAGGGCCCCGAACAGGACGGCGCCGGGAAGCCGAAGCTGACCTGACACGTGATTACCAGCCGTAGCCGCTCCTCGCCGCGCTGCCGGTCGGGTTGGTCCCGCCCCCCACGCTGTAGATCTGGGGCCCGACGCGGAGCCGCACCTGGAGATCCGGATACGGCGGCGCCCAGTGTACCGGCGTATTGAGGGGCAGGTCGCCCCACCGCCGGCTGTCGAAGTACCACGTCGCAAAGGCGGTGTATGCCTCCTCGATCCGCTTTTCCCACTTCATCGCCTCGAAGATATTGCCGCAGGCGACGGTGCCGCCCCCCACCTCGGACGCATTCGACGGGACCTTCGGGACGCAGGCGGCGCCACCCGGCACCGGGGTCGTGCCATCGGCCACGACTCCCGACAGCGGGGGCAGGCCGCCGCCAATCGGCGCGGTGACACTGCTTCCACCGGCCACGGGGGCCCACGTGAGGGAGAAGCCGTTCCCGGTGGCTCGGAGGGTGCAGCCCGCCGGCACGCTGCCGTAGCCGCAGGTCGAGCGGGTCTTGTCAATGAGCGCCGCCGCCGCGGGGTAATTCCCCAGCCGGATCTGGCCTTCCGCTTCGAGCATGTTCAGCTCCGCCACCGTGAAGAACGGGAAGGGCCCGTTCTGTCCGGTGACGCCGGAGCCGAAGCCGGAGTTCTTCCAGGAGAAGAAGCGGACATGGTCGTATTGGGATGCGCCCCACGACGGACTCGCCGCCGGGTCCAACCCGTCCCGATTCCGGAAGTACCGCTTGCAAATAGTGTTGGCAACAGAACAGCCGGGGTTGGTCGCAACGCCGGCGGCCCCCCCCACCGTGAAGTCGGCCTGCTGCGCGGCCCGGCTGGCTCCTTGAGGGAATCGCTGGTCGTCGGTCTGGAGGAAGAACGGCGTCGGCCCCGCCCCCCGAGTCGAAAGCGGCGTCGCGATCCACGCATCGTAGGCGCCGGTCTTGTCCGCCATGCCGAAGAGAAACGGGGTCATCTGATGCCAGGTACCGTAGGAGTACCACTGGTTGGTCCAGCTCATGTTTGGCCCAGTGGTGGTGCTGGTGATGATGGTGAGGTCCGTGGTGATCCCGCCCTGAGCGTCGGCTACGACCTTGGCCCAGTTCACGTCCGTGGCGGTGACCTCCTTGCTGCAATCCTCGGCGGGGTTCGCGGCCTGGCACGCGGCCAGGGAGGGGAACCGCGGGTTGTTGGCGCGCAGCCGCGCGCGGTAGCTCTTGATAACCCGGAGGAAGAGCGCCTGGGTCATGGCGGCCTGGCTGAACATCCAATCGTTGGGAAGCGGAAACACCGTGCCGGCCGCGGCGGTCGCTGCCGCCTCGGCGTTGTCGAGAGCGA
>DASYRI010000058.1:0-12212 GCA_036004545.1 Gemmatimonadales bacterium | reverse complement strand
GTCCAGCCCAGCGCACAAGGACGTCCTTCTTGTGCCGCTTGTCGAAGGTGTCCCAGTCCTGGGAGTTCCACGCGTCGTCGAGCGTCTGCATGAGCTCCATATTCTTCAGTTCGTTGGTCTGCTGGGAGTCCTTTGGGCGCCCCATCATAAACATCCACACGACGCAACCGAACAGGATAGCTAGCCAAATGCCACTAGCCTGCGAGAGCGGTCCGTTGCCCACGGCGGCACGGGTGAGTGCCAAGGCAGCGACCCACAAACCCGCGGCGGGCAGCGCGTAGAACAGCGAGATCTTGCGCCGCGCCCCTATTCGCCACGGACCTAGCGCCTGGGTTTCGAACGAGGCTCGCAGCTGCGGCAGTTCGTGATCAGCCGCTTCGAGCCTTTTCGATTCTTTGAGTACTGCTACCAGCATACGGTGATACACCATCACGTCGAGAATCCAGAGCAAGAATATTCCAGAGGCGCCAGCGAGCGCTATCAACGATGCTACCTGCTCCGGCTCAAACGCGCCGGGATGGGAGAAGTGGCTGGAGAACACGTAGCCAATGCCCCCGAACGTTCCCAGAAGCCACGTGGAGGCAAGGGTTCTGTGAATGCCCTGCATCTGATTGAAATGCCGCTCGTACGTCCCGAGCTCCTTGTAGACCTCGATGTTGGTCATTTCTCTCGCCTCCGCCTTTGCGGGCTAACGACCTGCGCTTCTGCTGCGGGGGCGTGCGGCGGCAGCCGCACCACCCCTCAGCAGAATATTCCGTGCGGCTGCCGACGCGCTCACGCCCCCGTCAACAGCAAGCGCGGGTTAGGCCACACCGAGAATTCCGCTCAAAAGGCCCCCCAGCCCTGCTTCCCCGGCAGATAATAGCTGGGACATATGAGCCGCAGGGTTCGGGCGACGCGCCGTGCACGCTCGAGGCCCTCCGCGGAATGCTCGCTCATTCGCCGCAGCTCCTCACCGAAGAGCTCATCGAAGACAGCCTGTGTCGCTGGACGGCGTTCTTGCTCCGACGCGTACTCGCTTCGGATCTCGGCCAACTCGCCGCGATCTAGCCAGTGGCCGCGGCACTGCGGGCACTCATCCACTACGACCCGACGCTTGACGCTGTAGAAATGGCGCCCCATCACTTGGGGGTTACAATGCGGGCACCTGCGCTTTCGGGAGAGGTCGACCACACACTTTGAGTCGTACGGAATGTCGAGGAGAGCTTCGCCCAGGGTGTCGCTCGGGTCATCGACCCGCTCTAACTCGCGCGCGTCAAACCAGATGCCGCCACATGCGCGTTCGCAGGCATCGATGGTTAAGTCTTCGATGATACGACCGACGAGTATCTCACCGCACGCCGGACAATCCATCTTAGGCTCCGAAGCGACCTCGAAATACGCGCGCTGGCTCTCCGGCGGTACGAACGCCCGTCCGCCGAGCGGGCCATCCTCTTGTGTGCCCACCTTAGCCGTCAAACCTACCACGGTGTGGCCTAACCTTCACTTAACCTGCACCCACCATTCTACCCTATCGCACCTCGCCCTGCGAGCAGTCGCAGCCCTATTCAGATCTGCGCCGCCGGCGCCGCACGAATTCAGCGCGACTCCCGCCAACGCCCCGGATAGGCTGCGACCAAGCCGGGACATATTCCGGAAACCGCTGCGAGCATATCCCGGCTCGGAGCCGCGAGCAGGTCTCGCTCCACGCGACCCAAGATTCCGCCGATGGATTCCAGGTCGCGCCTCCGTCCGTCCGTGCCTCGGCTCTCCCCCAGCGGAAATCGTCGCCCCAGGTCCGGTTGGGAGCAGCCGCCTACCTCACCCCGACCTTGCGGCCTCGAAGGTCCCCCGCCGCTGAGCGGGGTTCAGGTCCGCCCTATCCGGGCGCCACGGTCGCCTGTTCGACCCTCGCGGTGGCGAGCGCGGTCCTGTTCCGGCGCGGGCGGTGGAAAACCAGCCGGGTCTGAGCCCCCGCTTCACCCCTCCGGCTTGAGCGCCGGGCTCCAGGGCAGGCGCCGGGGAATCCAGCGCCGCACCGCCCGGCAGTAGGCCCGGTACTCCTCGCCGAAGCTCCGGCGCAGCGTCGGCTCTTCGTAGCCCAGGATGACCACGTTGAAGAAGAGGAACACCACTCCCGAGTAGCGCAGCAGCGCGCGGGAATCGAGGAGCCACGCCTCGCCCAGCAGCACCATGAGCACGCCCAGGTACATCGGGTTCCGCACATAGCGGTAGAGCCCGGACACGACCAGGTGCCTGGGCGGGTCCAGCGGCGCCGGGGTGCCCCGGCCCCGCTCGGCGAAATGGAAGGCGCAGTGGCCGTAGACCGCGGCCCCGGCCGCGATCAGGCAGACGGCGAGCCACGACCCGGGATCGGCCGGCCAGGCCAGCGGGCGGCGCATCTCGGGAAACAGCCAGCGCGGGATCCAGACCGTGACGCTCCCCGGGACGACCAGCGTGAAGAGCGCCGTCTTGAGCAGCGTCGCGGCGCGGGCGCCGGACCTCGGGCTCACGGCCCCGGACTCCGCCGGCTGACGGGAGTGGGAAACGGCGACATTGTCCGCCCGGTCATCGTACAGTAAGCTATCTGCCACCGCACGATCGTCCATTCGCCGCCTCCCGTCCGGAGCGCTCACATGGCTTCCGCTCGATTTCGGCTGCCCCCCCTGCTCCAATCAGTCCTTTGCGTCCTTGCGTCGTTGCGTCCAATCAGCGGCGCCGCCCAGGCAAGGGCCTCCGTCAAGCCCGATACCGCCCGACCGGCGGCGCCGTTCGACCGGCTCCGCTTCCGTTCGATCGGCCCCGCCGCGCCGAGCGGACGCATTGACGATTTCGCGGTCTACGAGAAGAACCCCGCCGTCTTCTACGTGGCGAGCGCCACCGGCGGGCTCTGGAAGACCGTCAACCAGGGCACCACCTTCACCCCGGTTTTCGACAAGGAGGCGGTGAGCAGCATCGGCGACGTGGCCATCGCGCCCGCCGACCCCAATGTGGTGTGGGTGGGCACCGGCGAGGCCAACAACCGGCAGAGCTCCTCCTGGGGCGACGGGATCTACAAGTCCACCGACGGCGGGGCGCACTGGACCAACCTGGGGCTCCGCGAGTCGTTCCAGATTGCCCGTATCGTGGTGGACCCTCTGGAGAGCGACATTGTTTACGTCGCCGCTCTGGGCAATCTCTGGGGAAGCGGCGGCGAGCGCGGCATCTACAGGACGACGGACGGCGGGCTCACCTGGACCCGCGTCCTCGACCCCGGCCCCGACGCCGGCGGCACCGACCTCGTCATGGACCCCGCCAATCGCAAGGTGCTGTACGCCGCCATCTATCAGCGCCGCCGCGCGAGCTGGGGATTCAACGGCGGCGGGCCGGCGAGCGGGATCTGGAAGACGGTGGACGCCGGCCGCACCTGGACCCGGCTCGAGAACGGCCTCCCCGCCGGCGACAAGGGCCGGATCGGACTCGACATCTACCGGAAGAACCCCGACATCGTCTACGCCCGGGTCGAGCACGCCAAGGAGGGAGGCGTGTACCGCTCCGAGAACGGCGGCGCCAGCTGGAGCAAGGTGAGCTCCACCAATCCGCGCCCGATGTACTTCTCGCAGATCCGGGTGGACCCCAACGACGACAAGCGGATCTACGTCGGCGGGACCCCGCTGCTCGTCTCCGACGACGGTGGCAAGACCTTCAACAACAACGCCGCGGAAAAGATCCACGTGGACTTCCACGCGCTCTGGGTGGACCCCAACAACTCCGACCACGTGATGATCGGCGGCGACGGCGGCGTGGGGATCTCCTGGGACCGCTCGAAGAGCTACATCTGGCTCCCCAATCTTCCGGTGGGGCAGTTCTACCACGTCTCCTACGACCTGCAGGCGCCCTATACCGTCTGCGGCGGGCTCCAGGACAACGACTCCTGGTGCGGGCCGAGCCAGGTGCGGAGCCGCGACGGCATCGGCCAGGACGAATGGTTCGTGGTGCAGGGGGGCGACGGCTTCGTGGCCCTCATCGACCCGACCGATCCGCGGGTTATTTACGCCGAGTCCCAGGAAGGCTTCCTGAGCCGGGTGGACCGGACCACCAACGAGCGCAAGTCCATCCGGCCCGAGGCGCCGGTGGCCGACAAGCAGTTCCGCTGGAACTGGGACACCCCGGTGCTGATCTCGCCCCACGACCCGGCCACGATCTACGCCGGCGGCAACCGGCTCTTCCGCTCCACCGACCGGGGCCATTCCTGGAGGCCGGTCAGCCCGGACCTCACGCTCGGCATCGACCGCGACACCATGTCGCTCCTGGGCGTCAAGGGGAAGGACATCACGATCGCGAAGAACGACGGGGTGAACCAGTACGGCACCCTGTTCACCTTCGCCGAGTCGCGGAAGAAGGCCGGGCTCCTGTACACCGGCTCGGACGACGGCCAGGTGAGCGTGTCGCGCGACGGCGGCGCCACCTGGACCAACCTCACCGGGAAGATCGGCGGCGCGCCCCGGCTCGCCTACGTCTCGAAGGTGGCCCCCTCGGGGTTCGAGGAGGGCACGGTGTACCTCACCTTCGACGGCCACCGCGTGGGCGACTACGGCACCTACGTCTACGCCAGCACCGACTACGGACAGAACTGGAAGTCGCTGGCCGGCGATCTGCCGAAGGGCCAGGTGGTCCGCACCATCACCGAGGACCTCAGGAACCCCGACGTGCTCTACCTCGGCACCGAAGCGGGGCTCTGGGTATCGGTGGACCGGGGGAAAGCGTGGATCAGGGTGACCGGCAACCTCCCCACGGTTCCGATCTACGAGATCACCCTCCACCCCCGCGACAACGACATGATCCTCGCCACCCACGGGCGGGCGATCTGGGTCCTCGACGACCTGGCGGTCTTCCAGCAGTACGCGGCGGCGCGCACGGCGGGCAGCTTCCTCTTCGACGTGGAGCCGGCCGCCCAGCGGGGCCAGGCCGACGATCGGGAGCGGGGCTTCGAGGGGAACATGGTCTTCTTCGGCCAGAATCCGCCGTTCGGGGCCCGGATCCTCTATCACCTCGGCGCCAGGGCGGACAGCGTTTCCCTCGTGGTCACCGACGGCGCCGGCGCCGTCCGCACCCTCCGCGACACGACGAAGAGCGGGTTAGCGGCCGGGGTCAATGCGACGGTGTGGGACCTCCGGGTCGAGCCGCTCCCGCCGCCGCCGGCCGACAGCGGCGCCGCGGCCGGCGGTGGGGGGTTCTTCGGCGGCGGCGGCAACCGCGGTCCGCTGGTGCTCCCCGGGCCGTACCAGGTGGCGCTGGTGGTGAACGGGAAGGAGGCGGCCCGACGTCCGGTGACGGTCCAGGGCGAGCCCGAGATCCGGATCAGCGACGAGGATCGCAAGGCCCGCTTCGAGGCGCTCAAGGAATTCCAGGTGATGAGCAACCGGGTCCAGCACGCCCAGGCCGCGCTCCGCAGGACCGACGGCCAGCTCGGCCAGATCAAGGCCGCGATCAAGGACACCGCGAGCCTGGCCGCCCCGCTCCGCGCGGCGCTCGACTCGGTCACCAGGATGCTCGACCCGCTCAAGAAGAAGTTCGGGGTGGGCTTCGATTTCGGCCAGGGCAATTTCGATTTCGACGCCTTCCGGAAGAGCCTGGGCTTCCGGGTCGGCAACGCCGGCGGCGGCATCGAGGGCTCCACCTCGCTCCCCACCGAAGTCCAGCGCCGCCAGCTCGAGGAGCTCCGGACCGAGGTCCCGGCCGCGGTGGCGGAGGTGAATGCCTTCCTCGCCCGGCTCCCGGGGCTCTACAAGCAGCTGGCGGAGGCGGGGGTGTATCCGGCGGCGCCCAAGCCGGTGGGGCTGCCGAAGTGATTAGTGGGCAGTGGGCAGTCAACAGTCAACGGTCAACGGTCAACAGTCAACGGGAACAACATGCGCACTCCTCTCCTGTCGGTTCGTGGCACGCTCCCCTCCGCCGGCCTGATAGTCGCGGCTGCGCTCTCCATCGCCGCGCCGGAACCCGCACCGGCACAACCGCCCAAGCGCCCGATGACGTTCCTCGACATGCAGCAGATGCGGCAGGCGGGCGGCTTCGCTCTCTCGCCCGACGGCAAATGGCTGCTCTACACCCTCTCGGTGCCGGACTGGAAGGCGGCGAAACGCTACACCGACGTCTGGCTGGTCTCCACGGAGCAGGGCGTGCCGTCCGCCCGGCAGCTCACCTTCACGAAGGACAGGAACGAGACCAGTCCCCGCTGGGCGCGGGACGGCGGCTTCTTCGTCTTCGCCTCCAATCGCGAGGCTCCCGCGGACCAGCAGACCGCCCAGCTCTACCTCATGCGGCCCGACGGAGGCGAGGCGCGGAAGATCACCGACGCGAAGGACGGGGTCGGCGCGTTCGCCTTCACCCGCGACGGGAAGTGGCTGGTCTATTCGGCGGGAAAGACCGACGAGCAGCAGGTCTGGGGGCTGCCGGCCGCCGAGCTCGCGGCGGCCGACACCCTGAAGCCGGTGCAGCTCACCAAGCACGCCACGCCCGTGGCGGACTGGCAGCTCACCCGGGACGGCACGACCCTCTTCTTCCGGGCCCGCGACTCGGTGGACAAGGACGAGAAGCTCCGCATGGAGAAGAAATTCGACGTGCGGATCCGGAATCAGGACCAGCCCCTCCATCACCTCTGGCTCCTGGATCTCGCCGGCCGGAAGGAGCGGCGGCTCACCTCCGGAACGGAGTACAGCGTCGGCGGCGTGGTGATCTCGCCCGACGGGAAGTGGGTCGGCTTCCGCGGCTCGCCCAACGACCGCTACAAGCGGACCGTCACCGAGGCCCCCGACTACGACGACCTCTACCTGCTCGACGTCGCGACCTGCCGGATCGAGCGCCTCACCAGCAACGCCGAGATCGGGGAGAGCAACCTGAGCTTCTCGCCCGACGGCTCGATGATCGCCTTCTCGGCGGAGAACGATTTCGCCTACGCCCGGGATCCCAAGATCTACCTGCGCCCGACCGCCCAGACCGGTGCCCCGTGGCGGAAGCTGGGCGAGAGCTACGACGGGGGCCTGAGTATCGGCTGGTGGTCCCGGGACGGGAAGACCATCTACTTCGGCGACGGCGTCCGCGCGACCGTCCAGGTCCAGGCGCTCGACCTGGCCGCGAACACCGTGAAGCCGGTGGTCGCCGGGAAGGCGGCGGTGTTCGCCACCCGCGACGAGGACACCGGACTCATCCTGGTCACCTTGGCCGACCCGAGGACACCCACCTCGCTCTTCCTGGCCCGCTCCGAGGCGGAGCTGGGCGACCGGTCGAAGTGGGTCCGGCTCACCGACCCTAACCCGCAGGCGGCGGGCTTCGCGCTGGGCGAGGCCGAGGAGATCACCTGGAAGTCGAAGGACGGCCGCATGGTGGGCGGCGTCCTCCTGAGGCCGGTCGGTTACAGCGCGGGCCGCCGCTATCCCCTGATCGTCCAGATCCACGGCGGCCCGGCCGGCGCCGACGTCCTCGGCTGGAACGGCGGCTACGGCTCCCAGGTCTACGCCGGCGCCGGCTACGCGGTGCTTATGCCCAACTACCGGGGCTCGACCAACTACGGCGAGCGGCACCGCACCGAAGTGGCCGGGGACTACTTCACCAAGGGCTACGACGACATCATGAGCGGCGTGGACCACCTCATCGCGCAGGGCATCGCCCACCCCGACAGCATGGGGGTGATGGGCTGGAGCGCCGGGGGCCACTACTCCGACTGGATCCTCACCCACACCACCCGCTTCAAGGCGATCTCGACCGGCGCGGGAACCGCGAACTGGATCTCCATGTACGCCCAGAGCGACATCCAGCGGGGCCGGCAATGGTACCTCGGCGGCAAGCTCCCCTACGACGACTTCGAGGGCTACCTCCGGCAGTCGCCCATCAAGTACATCCGGAATGCGAAGACCCCGACCCTGATCCATGTGGTGGACGGCGACCCGCGGGTGCCCCGCCCCCAGAGCGAGGAGCTGCACATGGCGCTCAAGAAGCTGGGGGTGCCGACCGAGTTCTTCGTCTACCCGGGCGCCAGCCACGGCATCCCCGATCCGCACAACCAGTACCTCAAGGCGTACACCGAGATGCAGTGGTTCGAGCACTGGATCCGGGGAAGGAAGGGGTGGTTCGAGTGGAAGGACATCCTCAAGACGGTGGAGGACGCCACGCCCCCGGATTCGACGAAAGGCAGGCCCTGACATGCGATGCCCCGCGTTGGTCGCCGGCGTTGCCGCCGTCCTGACGGCGCCGGCCGCCGCCCGGCAGGAGCCCGCCGACCTGGTGCTCCGGAACGCGAAGGTCTATACCGCCAACGACCGGCAGCCGACCGCCGAGGCGGTGGCCGTCAAGGGCGACCGGATCGTCTTCGTGGGCCGGAGTGAGGACGCGGCCAGGCTGGTGGGGCCCGGCACCAAGGTCGTGGACCTGAGCGGCGCCGCGGTCTTCCCGGGGTTCACCGACGCCCACATGCACCTCTCCGGGGTCGGCGACCGGGAAATGAGCCTCAACCTGGAGGGGACCAATACCCTCGACGGCTTCCTCGCGAAGGTGAAGGCGCGGGTGGACCAGTCCCGGCCGGGCCAGTGGGTGACCGGCCGCGGCTGGATCGAGACCTTCTGGAAGCCGCCGGTCTTTCCGACCCGGCAGGATCTGGACCGGATCGCGCCGAATAACCCGGTTGTTCTCACCCGCGCCGACGGGCACGCTTCGGTGGTCAACAGCGCGGCGCTCCGGCTCGCGAAGATCACCCGGAGCACCGCGCCGCCGCCGGGCGGCGCGATCAACAAGGACGCCGCCGGTGAGCCGACCGGGATGCTGATTGACCGGGCCCAGGGGCTGGTCAAGAGCCTGGTGCCGCCGCCCACCGACGCGGAGCGGGACCAGCAGATCCTCCTCGGCGTGCAGCGCGAGGTCCAGCTCGGCTGGACCGAGATCCAGGACGCGCACGGCACCTGGGCCGAAGTGGACCGCATCCGGCGGCTCTACAGGGACGGCAGGATCAAGATCCGGATCGTCAAGGACATCTCGGGCCCGGGCGCCGACGCCGACCGGCTGATCGCCCAGGGGCCGGTGCTGGGCGAGTTCGGCGGCCGGCTCACCGTGCGCACCATCAAGGTGGTGATGGACGGCGCGCTGGGGAGCCGGGGCGCCCTGCTGCTCGCCCCCTATTCCGACGACGCCCGAACCAGCGGACTCATCACCACCGACACCGTGGCGCTCAAGCCGATGCTGGTCGCGGCGCTCCGGAGCGGCATCCAGGTCGCCACCCACTCCATCGGGGACCGGGGGAACCGGCTCACCCTGGATTTCTACGAGCGGGCCATGAAGGAGGTCCCCTCCAACCAGCGGAGAATCGCCGAGCCGCGCTGGCGTGACGAGCACTCCCAGATCGTCAACCCCGCCGACATCCCGCGCTTCAAGCAGCTTGGGGTGCTCGCCTCGATGCAGCCCTCCCACGCGATCAGCGATCTCTACTTCGCGCCGGCGCGCCTCGGCCTCGAGCGGCTCCAGGGCGCCTACGCCTGGCAGAGCTTCATGAAGCTCGGGGTTCCGGTGCCGGGCGGGAGCGACGCGCCGGTGGAGCGAGGCGAGCCGCTGATCGAGTTCTACGCCGCGGTCGCGCGGACCGATCTGCAGGGACGCTCGGGCGAGGGCTGGCATCCCGAGGAGAAGGCGACCCGGGAGCAGGCGCTCAGGATGTTCACCGCCTGGGCGGCCTACGCGGCGTTCCAGGAGAACGAGCGCGGCACCATCGAGCCGGGCAAGCTCGCCGACCTCACCGTGTTCGACAAGGATCTCATGACGGTGCCGGAGCTCGAGATCCTGAAGGCGAAGAATCTGCTGACGGTGATCGGCGGCGAGATCGTGTACGCGGCGGTGCCGTGACGTAGGGAGTAGCGAGGAGGAAGTAGGGAGGAGGGATTATCCCGGACCCTGCAATTGCAGGACGACCAGAGTGAGCGCGGAACACTCCGGCCATGGAATCGCGTCCATGCTGTCACCGTGTCCAGATCACGATCGCGGCGCAACCGCCGCTGAGAAACTCCGCCGGTATTTCCGACGGTCCTCGATACACCTCGACCATCTCGATCTCGCTCGGCCGAACCCTTTCGAGGAAATCGCCGACCGCGATAGCTGTTGAATCGTTCGGGCCCACCGGTTTGCGATAGAACTCCGCGAAGTACTGCTGAGCCCCGTCAATCCACACGCTCACTGCACTGCATCCGGTAATCACCACGTCGGCACTGCGGCCGAACTGCTCGCGGAACCTCACGCGTACCCCCCGGACGCCGGTCAGGATGTCGGCCGTCCTCAGTGGGCGGCGCCGTTCGATGTCCTCCCTGGTGATGAACTTGCCTAACCCGACCTCACGCCGGCGGAAGAAATCGTCGAACTTGTGGGTGTAGGCGTACTCAACCGGCTTGGCATTACGCGCGGTCACCTCGATCTCGGGCAGCTGGAACGTCCCCGGCTCGAGCACGATGGTCACCTCCTTTCGCTCTCCGGGGTACAGTGACGCCGTAAACCACTGTCCGCGGAAGCCGATCCGCCGGACGCGCATGACGTGCTCGCCCGCAGGCAGGTCAACGAGGACGAACCGTCCACTCGAGTCCGTCACGGTTGTTCGGGAGATCGCCAACAGGGTGACCTCGGCCCCCACGACCGGGATTTCGGAGGGAGTTGTGACCCACCCGCGGAGTTCGGCAGGGGAGCCCGGCTGCGCCGCCCCGAGCGCATGCAGCACTAAGTGAAGGACCGGGACCATCCCGACGACTCGGAGCGCGAGCCGTACGAGTAACCGACCACGCCGCCAGCGCAACCGGGTCGGACGACTCACGGGTTCCTCCCAGTCGCTGCGGCTCCCGGCTTCCTGTCCGCCATTAGAGCCCCGGCCGGTTGGCGCCGAGTAGGGCCTCGAATAGACATTGCAATGTTACCCCGAACTCCTCACGCACGTATCAGAGGCAGCTGCTTTCGGAGTTCTGTCGCATGCTCCCGACTGATCGACCTCGCGATGACCACACCCCTGCAGTTGGTCTGCCAAGTGGTTCCCGGTGCCATGCTCCGGGGAGAGAGGCGGCTTGCCAGCGTGGCCAGTCGAGCCGCTTGGCTGTTGGGAGCCAGGCTTTCGGACGTCATGGATCTGGAAACGGTTCCCGCCGCGTTGACTGCGCTTGGTCCGTCGGGCTGGCACCAGCCACTGCCCCCGTGTAAGAGGATTGTTCTGGCAGAACTTCGCTCACAGTTCGGCGTTCAGGCGGTGCTTTCTATACTCCACTTCTCATAGCAGGATCCGCGATTATCTGGCCTTGGTGTTCACGCGGAGCCAGGCGGCGAGCTTCGCCTCCGGGAGCTTCCCCGCCGCCAGGCGCACCATCGTGACCACGGCCGCAGCCTCCTCGGCAACGAGACGGAGGCCGTTCTTGCCGAGAAAGGCGTACATTGCCACCAGCGCGGTCCGCTTGTTGCCATCCGCGAAGGGGTGGTTCTTCGCGAGGCCGAAGCCGTAGGCCGCGGCAAGAACGTGGAGATCGCTCGTTTCCTCATAGGCCCACTTGTTTCGTGGGCGGTCTACCGCGGAGCGGAGGGCGCCTTCGTCCCGGATCCCGGGGAGGCCGCCGTGCTCCGCCAATCGCTCCTCGTGGATCGCGATGACCTGGTCCACCGTCAGCCAGCGCGGCTGCTTCCGGGACGGCACCCGCGCCTGCTACTTGGAGAGCTCGCGCAGCGCGTTGCGATACGCCTTGGCGCCCTCTTCCGCTATGGCCATGGTGTCCGCGAAATCGGCGTCATACGCCGTGACCAGCACCCCCTCCGCCGTCTCCCGGAGGTAGACCTTGTCCCCCTCCCGCAGATGCAGCCGCTCCAGCATCGCCTTGGGAATCGAGACCCCGGCCGAGTTCCCGATCGGGCGAATGACGGTCTCTTTCACGAGCATAATGCGCTCCAGCGCAGGTTATAACTAATATAATAACGCCTCGCAGGCGCAGCAAATGGCCGGGACGCAATGACGCAAAGACGCAAAGACGCGAGAACCGCCTGTCCACCGGCCTTTGCGTCGTTGCGTCCTTGCGTCTTTGCGTCTCACACCCCTCACGGCCTCCACACCGGCAGTCGTCCCGGCGTCCACGGCGCCCCCGCCGCCTCGGCGTCCTCCTCGAGCTTCCGGAGCTCGTCCACCGCGGATTGCAGCCTGGGAAGGAACGCCGCGAGCTGTTGCGAGGCGATCTCGTAGTTGCGCCGGTGGGTGGCCG
>DASYRI010000057.1:0-3721 GCA_036004545.1 Gemmatimonadales bacterium | reverse complement strand
GGTGAGAAAGTAGGTGAGCGGGAGCGCCGCCCCGATCCACTGGGCCACCTCCGGCATCGCCTGGCGGGGAAACATGAACCCCGACAGCAGAATATTGGGCAGCAGGAACAGGAAGCTGAGCTGCATCGCCTGGACCTGGCTCCTCACCAGAGTGGACATCAGGAGTCCCAGCGCCAGGCTCGCGACAATGAACGAGAAGCTCAGCAGGTAGAGCAGCGGCAGACTGCCCAGGATCGGCACCCGGAAGAGCAGCCGGCCCAGGACCAGGATAACCGAGATCTGGACATAGCCGATCAGAAGGAATGGCAGAATCTTGCCGAGCATCAGGCTGGTCTTGTCGATCGGCGTCACGATGAGCTGCTCGAGCGTGCCGCGCTCCCGCTCCCGCACAATCGCCATGCTGGTGATGAGCACCAGGGTGAGCGACAGCAGCACGCCGATGATGCCAGGCACGATGTACACCGCGCTCCGCAGCCCGGGGTTATACCACGGCCGCACCCGGACCTCGAGCGCCGGCGGCCTGGCCCCTTGACTCACCCCGAGAGCGTTGGAGTGGGCGGCACCGGCCTGGGCCGCGGCCGAGAGCGCCGCTGATGAGGCCAGTGGGTCGGCCGCGTCCACGATGACCTGGACCTTCGCTCCCCGTTCCCGCCGGAGGTTCCTGAGGTAGTCCGGTGGGATCACCAGTGCAGCGTTGGCTTCTCCCCGCTCGATCCGGTCCTTCAGCTCGGCGCGGCTGTGCACCCACTCGACGATGTCGAAGTTGCCGCTGTTCCGGAATACCTCGACCAACCGGCGGCTCTCCCGGGTGCGCGACTCGTCCAACACCACCGTCGGGAGATGCCGCACCTCGGTCTGAATGGCGTAGCCGAAGAGGGCGAGCTGAATGGCGGGGATACCCAGCATCAGGCCGAGAGTGAGCCGGTCGCGCCGGAGCTGGATCAGCTCCTTCCAGAGCATCGGCCAGAGCGGCAGGCGGACCAGCCGGCGAAGGAGGTTCACACTTTCGCCCCTTCGTCCCGCCGCTGCAGCTCGATGAAGACGTCTTCGATGCTGGGCTGATGGAACTGGGCCAGCACCTCCAGTACGGTGCCCACCGCGATCAGGTGCCCGCGCGACAGGAACGCGAGTCGCTCGCACCGCTCCGCCTCGTCCATGTAGTGGGTCGTCACCAGGATGGTGGTGCCCCGGCTCGCGAGACCGTGGATCTTCTGCCAGAAGAGCCGGCGCGATGCCGGATCCACTCCGGCGGTGGGCTCGTCGAGGAACAGCATCGCCGGCCGGTGGGCGGTGGCGCAGGCCAGCGAGAGCCGCTGCTTCCAGCCGCCGCTCAGGGTGCCGGCCAGCTGGTCCACCCGGGCGCCGAGGTCCAGCTCGTCGATCAGCTCCGCGATCCGACGCGACCGCTCTGCACCTTGGAGGCCGTAGATGGTGGCGTAGAACCGGATGTTCTCCGCCACCGTCAGGTCGTCGTAGAGGCCGAAGCGCTGCGACATGTAGCCGATGCGGCGGCGGATCTGCTCTGCTTCCCGAACGATGTCGAACCCCACCACTGTTGCCGACCCGGCGGTCGGCTCCATGAGACCGCAGAGCATTCTGATGGTGGTGGTCTTGCCCGAGCCGTTGGGGCCCAGCAGGCCGAACACCTCGCCCCGACGGATGGAGAGGTCGAGCCCCTCCACCGCGACCAGCGAGCCGAAGCTCTTCCTGAGTCCCCGGGCCACGACGGCGCCTTCGAGCCGGGACTCGTCGCTCATCACCGTCAACTCTGCTCCAGCTCCACGGTGGCGGGGAGCCCGGGCCGGAGGAGGCCGGTGGTGTCGCTGAGCGCGACCTTCACGCCGAACAGGAGATCGGCCCGCTCCTCTTCGGTCAGCGCCACCCGCGGGGTGAACTCGGCCTTGGGCTTGATCGCCGCCACCCGACCGGGAATCGGACGGTCGGGATAGCCGTCGAGCCACGCCACCGCCCGCTGCCCCTCGCGCACCCGGGGCAGCAGTTGGGTAGGGACGTAGACCCAGACGAACGGCGCGGCCGTTTCGCCCAGCGTGATCGCCGACTGGCCCGCGGCCAGGAGCTCGCCCGGCTCGGTGTTGCGCGAGATCACGACGCCATCGACCGGCGCGGTCAGCACCAGGTCGTGCGCCACCGCCTGGGTCGCGGCGAGCGCCGCCCGGGCGCTCGCCAGCTCGGCGCGCGCAGCTTGCACCCGTTCGGGACGGGTGCCCTCGCGCAGGAGTTGTAACGCCTCGCGGGCGGCATCCCGGCGTCCGGTGGCCGATTCGGCAGCGGCCTTCGCATTGTCCAGCGCCTGATGGCTGATCACCCCATTCGCCGCCAGCGGGCGTATGCGCTCCAACTCGCGCGCGGAGCGCCCCACCTCTGCCTCCGCGACGCGCAGCTCCGACTCGGCTCGCTCGATCTCGCGCGGGCGGGCCCCGGCGAGCGCCTCGCGCAGACTCGCCTCCGCGGCGCGGACTCGAGCTTCCTGACCGGCAATGTCGGCGCGAGTGGTGGACTGGGTGAGCAGGACGAGAGTGTCGCCGGCGCGCACCGACTCGCCCTCATCGGTCAGCACCCGCACGACTCTCGCGGTGACTTGGGGCGTCACGTCCATCTCCCGCACCTCCACGGTACCGGTGGCCCGGACCGGTACGCCGGAGCGATCGCAAGCGGCGAGCGTGGCGAGGAGAAGCAGAGTCCGCCTCATCGCCGAGTCCTGGTGGTGGGGGCGGGCCGGGCAAGTGCCGCGAGGGCGAAGTCGGCCGCGTGGCGGGCGAAGTCGCGCACCACCCTGGGGGAGGGGCCGCCGGGACCCGCCTTCAGCAGAACCCGAATGGCGGGACGGGCGACGAAGAAGTACACCACCTGGGAGATGGTGGAGATGGCTGCGAAGCGAGGATCCACGTTCTTCCGGAACAGACCGGCCCGCTGGCCCTCTTCGATCAGCTCGCAGAGGCGGCGGAACGTGGTACTGGCCAGGAGGTGGAACTGCTCCACCGCGTGGGCACCCTCCGACTCGGCCAGCTCCCGCACCATGAGCCGGGGGAAGTGTGGGTTCGCGAGGAGCAGCTCCGCCTGCGCAGTGAGCAGGGCGCGGAGGCGGGCGTCGGGGCTTCCCGCGGCCGTCAATGCGCTCATGGTCCGGGCGACCAGGCGGCTCACGAACCGGCGGAGGACCTCGCGGTAGAGCTGGTCCTTGTCGGCGAAGTAGTAGTAGAGCAGCGCACTGTTGAGGCCGGCCTCCCGCCCGATGTCCTTGATGGTGGCCCGGGCGAACCCGCGGGCCGCGAAGAGGCGCTCGGCGGCGTCGAGGATCTGGTCCCGCGAGGTGGCGTCAGGGGCGGCGGTCACCTGGCTTAATTAATCGCTTAATTAATCATTGTCAAGCCACTTCCATGGACTACGCTCCGGACGGGGAGTGACTGCCTGAAAGGCGGTAGATACTGCGGCGGTAGGTAAAGCGGCGGTAGAATCTGCCCTGAGCGCAGCGAAGGCTACTGCGGCCCCTGTCCGCCTGTCCGCCTGTCCGCCTATCCGCCCCTTTTCACGCTCCATTCACGAGCGACGATCAGATTCGCTCTGACTTATTGGCGACCGCACCCTCACCCGTCGCCGCCTTCGGAGGGTCCTTGATGGCAGCCCAATCCGGAGCGCAGGCCGTCCGACCCCAGTTACTCGGGCTCGTGCGCCATGCCTTCGGTGATCGATACGAAGTGGA
>DASYRI010000056.1:0-20987 GCA_036004545.1 Gemmatimonadales bacterium | reverse complement strand
AGGGCCTGCTCGGCGCGGGCGATGGCGCCGGTGTCGGGCTGGGAGCGGTACTCGACGCCGGCGGGGGAGCGGTACTGCACGGATTGGGCGGCGAGGGACGGCGCGGCCGCAGCCACCAGCGCAAGCAGAGCGGCAGGGTTGCCAGGTCTCGACATGGTCACGCTCCGGCTGGGTCGACGGAATCGTTGCGGGGCTTGGGCCAATCTACCGTGTGACCAAGAAGCCCGCCCTCCAAGCGAGGATCAGCGGAGGATCCTACCGTGGTGGCTACGCATGAAGGCGACGACGCCGTCACGGGCTTCCACGAGTACCGAGTCAGGCGGCGCCGCGGGACCCCGGAGCGGGCGCCGAGCGCGAGATCGGAGTTGAGAATGGTCAGTCGGGGTAACGTGGCGAGACCGGCGGCGATGAGGTCGCCGGCGAGCTCGCCGATCGCAGCGCCCGCGGTTCGGAGCCCGGTGGACGTCCTGGGAGAGGCGGCAGGCGGTGGTCTGGTCGAGGTACCTTGCAGGCGCTAGGATAGAGGGTGAGGGCCAAGCCGGGATAGGCCGCCTGGCTTCAATACACGGTGATCGGGTTCGATGAACATTCAGGGCGTCACTCCAATCTTGAATGTGTCGAACCTTTGCGAGACCTTCGCGTGGTTTGAGCGTCTCGGCTGGCAGAAGCATTGGGAGCACGGTGACCCGCCCACGTTTGGCGCCGTAATCTCCGGCAACACGGAGATCTTCTTGTGCCAGGACTGTCAAGGGGCGCGGGGAGGGTCCTTGCCCCGGCAGCCATGGGATAATCAGGCCGGCAGCACCTGGATGTCGTGGTGGCTGGAATCACCGGCCGCGGTCGACGCAGCCTATGCCCATGCCCTGGAGTTGGGGATTTCCGCGCCTTGGCCTCCAACAGACATGCCCTGGAATGTGCGCGAGTGTCACATTCGCCACCCCGATGGACATACCTTCCGAGTCGGCGCTAGGCTTGAAGGCAGAAGCGCAGGGCGTTAGGCAGCACCCGGCCGCCGTTTGGCGACAGCGCAATGGTGAAGCCCCTGCCGGAGCGGGCTATGCACGGCATCATCTTCGCGGAGCTCAAGAAGTTCGTCCACTCAAGGCTCCCACCGGGCGCCTGGGAGCAGATCGCAGAGCGCGCGGGCATCGCGCGCCTTAGTAATCTAGCCTCGGAAGTCTACCCCGATGAGGAACTCGTCGCCCTCGTTAGCGCGGCGGTTGATCTCAGCGGTGTTCCCGCGCCGACCCTGCTTGAGCAATTCGGCGAGTTCATTGTACCCGACCTACTGAAGGTGTATGGCGGTTTTGTAAATCGGCGCTGGACCGCGCTGGATCTGTTAGCCAACACCGAATCGGTGATCCACCGTGCGGTACGCCTCCGAGATCCTCGTGCGACCCCACCGGCGCTCCGCATCGCCCGCCTGACCCCTTCGGCGGTGATAATTACGTACACGTCACCGCGCCGACTCTGTGCTCTGGCGAAGGGCCTCATACGGGGGGTGGGACGGCACTACGAGGAGGAGTTGGCGATCGAGGAAACGAGTTGCATGCACGCCGGGGCGGGTGCCTGCACACTGGTCGCGACGCGAATTGACCGGGCCGACGGTGCTGCCTAACCCGCGCTTGCTGCTGCCGAGGCCCTAATCGCTTCGGCCGCCGCCGGTTATCCTTGGCTGGGCCGGATGGCGGCGGCCTCAGTAGGGCCTCGCAGCAGAAGCGCAGGGCGTTAGAGGCAGCTTGCGCCGGAGTGCACTCACATGCGACCCCTTCGGTATTCAATCAACGTCACATTGGACGGGTGCTGCGATCATCGTGCAATGGTCGCGGACGAAGACTTGCATCGTCACGCGGTCGAGAACCTCAACCAGGCCGATGCCCTCCTCTTTGGCCGGGTGACTTACGAAATGATGGAGGCCGCGTTTCGGCCGCCGGAGCGGACGGGAGCGAGGCCTGATTGGATGGAACCCTTCGCCCGGACGATCGACGCGGCAAAGAAGTACGTGGTGTCGAGCACCCTGGACCGGGTCGATTGGAACGCAGAGCTCGTGCGCGGGGATCTGGGGAAGGCCGTTCAGCAGCTCAAGCGGGAGTCGGGTAAGGGACTGTTCATGGGAGGCGTGAAGCTCCCACTGGCGTTGGCGGAGCTGGGATTGATCGATGAGTACGAGTTCGTGGTGCAGCCCAGGTTAGCGGGCCACGGGCCGACGTTGTTCGCGGGGCTATCGAAGTGTGTCGACTTGAAGCTCGTGAGCCGGCTGGAGTTCGCCTCGGGGGCGGTGGCGATGCGGTATGAGCCGAGAAGGTAGCCATCGGGCTTGTCAGCCCGAGTCGGCCGCATCATGGAGCAACTCGGGGAGGCGGCTTTCTTGCGACTGCAATCGGGACCCCCGACGAGGCGCTGGCTGAGCATTATCTCCTAGGAGCTACCGGTCTCCAAGCCTCCCGCTGCCTCGCGGTAGCGACACCGATGGCCAACGCGGCACCGCGCAGCATCGTTCGGGACCCATGGCTCTGGCTGGCAGCCTTTGGCATCGCCACGCTGTTGGGATTCGCGGTCGCGGCCCAAACCTGGTTGTCGTACGAGGGCCTCTCGAGGCCACCCTTCTGGCAGGCGCGCTTTCTTCAGCCGCAACTGATCCCCAGGTACATGTGGGCTTTGCTCACTCCGCCACTCGCAATCGTTCTTGAACACCTCTATGAGCAATCGAAACCCTGGTGGCGCGCGGTGGCGATTTATGGCGGAGTCGGCATTGCCACCATCGTCGTGCAGGCTATTGCGACGGGGTTCGCGCTCGGCTGGTGGTGGTCCTTCCCCAGCCTGATCCCAACCAGCCCCGCGTGGCACATCGTGCACCAGCTGCGCTCGCGAACGGTCGTTGGCGGCCTGGTATTCGCCCCATGCACGCTCCCGCTCTGGACATCGCACGGCTGAAACAGTAGCGCCGCCACGGCACCATGCTGCGCCGTGCCTTTCGGTCCTGGCTAACCCGGCAAGGCCTTCCCGGCGCACGATAAATTCAGCCACATGCATGAGCACACCGACTTCATCCGTCCCGAGGGGCACGACGCGGCCGCTCGCGCCATCTCCTCGGGCTTACCGGCCGACTTGCTGCGCGAGTCGGTCCGGCGCCTCCGCGTCCTCGCCCCGCTGTACGCCGTCATCTTCTTCATGGCCGGGGTCGTCCCGGCCCTGGTGATGGCCGACGAACGCGTCCGCTTCCTCCACAACCCGCTGCTCTGGGCCCCCGCGATGCTGGGCATCGGCACCGCGCTCCTCGTCGCCGCCCTGATCCGCAGGCCGGGCCTGCCGCCCGCCACCGCGCTCAACCTCGGCGTTGGGTTCGAGATCGTGAGCAGCTACGCCATCGCTGCCGCCGAGTTTGCCGATCTGCTGAACCTCGACACCCACCGCGGCAGCGTGGGACTCTCCTGGGCCGCGGTCTGGGTGATCCTCTACTCGGTCGTCGTGCCCACTGCCCCGTGCCGGGCGCTGTGCGCGGCGCTCGCCTCGCTCAGCGCGGTCCCCGTCGTCATCGGCCTGACGATGCTGTCCGGCATCACCACCTTCCGGGTGCCGCCAGACCAGTTCTTCTTCGGACTCGTCTTCCCCTACATCCTCATCTCGGGCATGGCTTATGTCGGCTCTCGGGTGGTCTACCACCTGGGCAGCGAGGTCAAGCGCGCCCGGGAGCTGGGGAGCTATCACCTGGAGGAGCTGCTCGGCGAGGGCGGCATGGGCGAGGTCTGGCGCGCCCGGCATCGCATGCTGGCCCGGCCCGCCGCGATCAAGCTGATCCGGCCCTCGCTCGCCCGGTTCTCGGAAGAAGCCACCCGCCGCTTCGAACGCGAAGCCCAGACCATCGCCCGGCTCCGCTCGCCCCACACCGTGGACCTCTTCGATTTCGGGATCGCGGCCGACGGCGCGTGTTACTACGTCATGGAGCTGCTCGACGGGCTCGACGCCGAGTCGCTGGTCCGCCGCTTCGGGCCGGTCCCGCCGGAACGCGCGATGCACCTGCTGCGCCAGATCTGCCACTCGCTCTCCGAGGCTCATGCCTGGGGCCTGGTGCACCGCGACATCAAGCCCGCCAACATCTTCCTCTGCCGCTATGGTGAGGAGCTCGACTTCGTGAAGGTGCTGGATTTCGGGATCGTGCGCGCGGTCCAGGATCCCGCCGAGCCGAGCCCGGTGCGTACCCGGGAGAACGCGGTGCACGGCACCCCGGCGTTCATGGCGCCGGAGCAGGTATGGGCGGCGAGGTGGACGGACGCGCCGATCTCTATTCGAGCGGCTGCGTCGCCTACTGGCTGCTCACCGGCAAGCACGTCTTCACGGCCGCGACGGCGATCGCGCTGCTGATGCAGCACGCGCAGGCGGAGCCGCCGCCTCCCTCGACGCGCACGGATCAGCCGATCTCGAGGGCGCTCGACGAGCTGGTACTCAGTTGTCTGGTGAAGGAGCCCGGGAAGCGGCCGCAGTCCGCGCGGGAGCTTTCGCAGCGGCTTTTTGAGCTGGAGGGTGCAGGCGAGTGGACGGAGGAGTGGGCGCGGGGGTGGTGGGCACGGAACCTGCCGGGCGGCGAGGCGGTCGTACGTTGAAGGTCTCGATACCACGACCTCCGCCGCCGCTTCGCGCGCACTCTGGCCAGCACGGGGATCACGCAGGTCGACAGCACACGGTCCGCCACGGCATCCCTGGCGGCCTGGGCAATCAGGCCGGCGACGGTCTTCGGCTGTGAGACGTATACAGCGTGACTGTCGCGTTCGAAAACCGGCACCGTAGCCAAATCAGCTCTCCGTTGGTATTCATCCTGCACCAATGGTCCATCGGCCTACTTCCGTCATTTCGATCACCATACGGGTCGCCGCGCTCCCGCTGCTGCTCGCCCCCAGGCTCTCCGCGCAGCCGGATTCGAATCTCATTGGCCGGATCCGCGATTCCGTCGAAGCATGGCGCGGCCGCAATCAACCTGTCGGTCTGGCGGTAGGTGTCTATCGCCGTGGTACTGTCCTCTTCACCCAGGGCTACGGCACCACTCGGCTGGACTCTACCGATCCGGTCACGCCGCGGACCATCTTCCACCTGGCCTCGGTTACCAAGCCGTTCGTGGCCACGGCGATCATGCAGCTCGCCGAACAGCATAAGCTCGACATTGATGCGCCGGTGACTCGGTACCTGCCGTATTTCAAGTTGAAGGATCCTCGCGCGGCAGCGATCACCGTCAAGCAGCTGCTGGCCCACACCGCGGGCATGCCCGATGTCACCGATTACCGCTGGGAACGCCCCGAGTTCGATGACGGTTCGCTCGAGCGCTACGTGCGCAGCCTGGCCGACTCCAGCCTGGTATTTGCACCCGGAACCACCTGGCGGTACAGCAACATCGGGTTTGAAGTGTTGGCCGATGTGATCGCCAAGGTCTCGGGAGAGCCGTTCGAAGTCTATCTGCAACGCCGGATCCTGACCCCGCTCGGCATGACACACAGCACCTTGCTCATGACTGATGTCGATTCGGCGAACCTGGCACGAGGCCATGTTCGGGACAGTAGCGGCAAGGTCATGCTCAGTCCGGTCTATCCTTACAATCGTCCCCACGCCGCCAGCTCGACCCTGCATTCCAATGTGATTGACATGTTGCGCTGGGCCGCGGCCAACCTGCATAAGGGCGAGCTGGACGGCCACCGCGTCGTGTCGGCCGCGTCGGTTGATCGAATGTGGGCCATGGTCTACGATCGAACCGCAGAATTCGCCGAGCGCGCCCGCCGCGCCAACAGGCCCATGCGGTTTGCCGCCATCGGGCAAGGGCTCGGCTGGAGGATCTTCACGCTCGACGGCCAGGATCTGGTAAACCACAGCGGAGGTGACACCGGCTTTCGTTCCGATGTGCTGCTCTGGCCGGCCGACTCGAGTGCCGTCGTCGTGATGCTGAACGATGAGGCGGGTGACCCAGCGGAGCTCTCTCGAATCATCTACAAGCTGCTGCTGACCTTTCGCACCTAGCGCCCTTAGTGCCCCCTCAAACTTCGCACGATCGCCAATGACGAGCCACCGGACGCGGGAGGGGTCGCGACGGTGACGAGGCACTGAGCGGGTCGGGCGGTGTGGGGCTTGCCGCGGGTGGCCCACCCCAGGTGACTCCCGATCACCCACGGTCACTGACCCTGCGGCCCGGACCCACGAGCCTGCCGGGCGGGTGTCAAAGCCCCAAAGTGTGCGTGTACTTCAGCACGAACGCGCGCAGGCGCGTCAACGGGGGCCGCGGCAAGGGGAGCTCGGGCCGGTCGGTATTCAATGTCTCGTTGTAGACGACCCAGAGATCCCGCCCCTCCCGGAAGTTGTAGCGCAGCCGGGTATTGATCCCGATCGAATGGTCGGCATTGTCGTGCTGGATGAAGGAGGCGAGCGACGCGTGCACGTCGAGCGCCAGCTGCAGCCTGACCCGGATCAGGTGGAGGTCGAGTCCTTTCCGGTCCGCAAAGCGGACCCGGTTGTAGTCGTAGTCGATCCCGAGCTCGACGAATTTCGAAGGGTTCCAGGCCGGCCGGGCGGACAGGCTGATCTCGGTGCCGTCGTAGAAGCCACCGGCGGAAATCAGAAACGTGGGCCGAAAGCTCGCGGCGCGGGGGGCCATGACGAACAGCTCGCCGCGATGAAACCAGTGATTCCCGGGCACCACGACGGCGCCGCGCGAAATGGAGAAGCTATCCCGGACGCTCTCGTAGCTGTTGCGCAACGTCAGGAAGATCCCGTAGCCGCTCTTGAGCTCGCCGAGCAGCTGCGGTGCTATTTCGGCGGATTCCACGGTCCCGTCGCCATTGTGCCAGAATGAGAATCCCCCCACGGTGGCGCCAAGGGTCCGGAACGCGGTCCGGGCTCCCACCAGCCGCTGGTAGCCAGCCTGGAACTGGAGCGAGGTGAAATCCCGGCGGAAGGTGAAACCCATCCCGGGGTCATACCCCGCGCCGGAGTGCACCAGCTCGCCGGCATAGCTGAGACCGATCTGGTCGCGGCGCTCCCAGCGGAGCAGCATCCGGCTCTGGCTCCAGTCCACCGCCGGGTTGGCCAGTCCGCTGCTGTAGGTCTGCGCCCATTTGAGGGTGAGGTACTCGTCGCCGACCGTGCGGATCGTCGCGTCGGCGCCGGCGGCGACGTTGTTGTGGTGTCCCTCCGCCGAAATCCGGCTGGTGAGCATCGCGCCGACTGTCGAGTTCGGGTTGAACACCTCGCTCCGCAGCCGCAGCACGCCGAGGTTCTCCGAGGCGATGCTGTCACGCGATGCCGTCTGCATGTCGAGAAAGCCCAGATCCAGCCCCCCGGCGCGGCCGACCAGGCGGGCGCCGCCGTAGATCCGGAGCGGCTCGCCGTTGGCAAGCCCGATGGTGCGGCTGTGGAAGAGCCGGCTCTGGCCCCCGGTCCCGAAGTCGAAGATCGCCGAGCGCTCCTGGAAGAACTGCCGCTTCTCGGGAAAGAAGAGTGAGAAGCGGGTCAGGTTGACCTGCTGGTCGTCGGCTTCCACCTGCGCGAAGTCGGTGTTCGCGGTCAGATCGAGCGCCAGATTGCTGGTGGGGCTGTACTTGAGGTCTACGCCACCCTCGTACGTCCCGTCATGAGGCCGCAGGTACCGGGTGCCCTGCTGGTCGAGCTGGGCACGCCACGAGACACCGCCCAGGGCGTACGGCGAGAGGTAGACGGGCCGCCTGCTGTGGACGCCCTCGAGCACGACCCGGCGGGCCATCGACGGTTTGGCAAAGCCAAAATCCCAGTTGGGCGGGATGGCCGGGAAGAGCTGGCGCTCGTTCTTGCGGGCAACCAGCCGGTAGGCGATCAGCCCCATCGTCACCTGGCCGTTCACGTCCTGGAATCCGAGGCTCGAGAAGGGAATGCGCATCTCGGCGGACCAGCTGGAGTCGTCCCGGCTGGTCGCTACATCCCAGAACGTGTTCCAGTTCTCGTTGGGATCGCTGACGCCGTCGTTGGATACGGCGCGATCGATCCGGTTCCCGGCCGGGTTGACGGTAAACCAGGACGCGGTCTGGCGATCGTTGTAGGTATCCAGCAAGAGGGCGACGATGTCGTCGCCGGAGTAGCGGTCGCGGTAGAGCGTGTTCGAACGGATCTTCCGGGGCTCGGAGTCGAACAGGCGTGCGACGAGGTAGATATAGCGGTCGTCGTAGGCGACTTTGATCTCACTGCGCTCGGTGAGCGGGGCGCGGAAGGTGGGCGTGTACATGACGAGCGGCAGTGCGGGCACCTTGTCCCACGCCGGCTCGTTCGGGCGGCCGTCCAGCACGATGGGGCCGGTGAGCCGGGGCAGCCGCAGCGGCTCCTCTCCCGACTGGGCATTCGCCCGGCCCGGCAGAGCGTTTGCCAGGAGGATCCATACCACGTATTGAAGGCGGGACACGGACTACAAGATAGTAGTCCGCACCAAGGGTTCCCCTGCAGCGATTTCAGGAACGCGACCAGGTCGGCCTTCTCCGGGCCCGCCAGGTTCATCTGGAACCGCTGGTTGTAGAATCGGAGTAGGGCGTGGATGAAGTGGTACCTGAAGGGGTGGGGCATCCCCGCGGCTCGAGCATCCTACCGCCCGGTGTCGAGCAGGCGACGCGCCTCTCTCAGGTCCGCGGTCTCGAACCCCTCCCGGAACCAGTCGTGCACCCGCTTGAGCTCCGCCCGCGCCGTGCCGGCCTCCCCCTCCGACAGGCGCGCCAGATCCATCACGGCCCTGAGCTCGAGCGACCGGGCACCCTGCCGCCCTGCGGCGGCGATCGCCTGACGTAACACGCCCGCCACCTCGTCGTCCCCGGCCGCGCCGGTCTGCCGCAAGGCCAGCGCCTTGAGTCTCCAGAGCTCGGCCTCGTGGAAGCGCTCCCCGGTCCGCTCCACGAACGCCAGCGCCTCGTCCACCAGACGAGCGGCCTCCGCCGTTGCTCCCGCGCTCAGGAGCCCCTCGGCCAGCCACCCGCCCGACCACACCGACGCGCCGAGCTCCGTGCCCGACGCCCGGTGTCCGGCGATGCCCTCGCGCATGAGCGCGAGTCCCTCCTCGGCTCGTCCCTGCCCCACCCGGAGCTCGCCCTGGAGCAGCCGGCCCGCCGCCGAATACATCGGGAGACCGTGGTCGTCGGAGAGGGAGATCAGCTCCTCGGCCCCGGCCAGCGACGTGCTCCAGTCGCCCAGAAGCTGGTGGACCCACGCCGTGAAGAACATCGTCTGCGCGATCCCGGCCGGCCGGCCCAGCTCGCGAGCCAGCGCCAGCGCTTCATCCGCCCGCCGGCGGGCCTGATCGGGAAAGCCGAGATACCAGAGCGTGAGGGAGAGGAACGACAGGCACGCCTGCCCCGAGTCGTACCCGTACAGGGTGGCATCGGACTCGAACCGCTCGCGATCGTAGAGGGCCACGCCCCGTTCCAGGTGACGCCGGGCGGCGCGCAGCTCCCCCATCCAGAGGTTGGTGTCTCCCAGCGCGTCGTGCGCCACCAGGAGGAGCGAGGGATTCCGCCGCCGATCGGCGAAGGTAAACAGCTGCTTGGCGAAGTCGAGTGCCACCCCGTACTCGGCCCGAAGCTCGTGATACTCCCAGAGGCCGCGCAGAATGAGGACCAGATACCGGTCGTCCCGGGCCCGCTCCGAGAGCAGGGCGGCCCGCCGGTAGGCCTTCCCCACTTCCGTCCCGCCGTAGCCCCGGGTCAGCCGGAGCGCCGCACCCGCCGCGACCTGAAGCGCCAGCTCCCGGCGATCGCGGTCCCGCGATTCGGGCAGCGTCTCGAGCAGCTCGAGCCCCCGCGCGGCCAGCGCGGCGGATTCCCGATGGGCGTGCACCTCGAACGCCTGCTTCGCCGCGACGAGCAGGTACCGGGCCGCGCGCGCCGGCTCGCGGGCTCCTTCCCAGAGCAGGGCCAGCTCCTGCGCCACGCCACCGGTCTTCTCCCCGTAGAGCGACTCGAGCGCGGTCGCGACCGCGGTGTGCATGTGGGTGCGCCGGGTGGCCCGGAGCGTGGCGTAGAGCGCGTTCTGATACAGCACGTGCACGAAGCGGTAGCGGAGCGAGGGAACCCGGTTCGGCAGCTCGCGCTCCTCCACCAGCCGCACCAGCGCGTGCACCCGTTCGAGGCGCTCGAGGCTCGCCTCGACGTCGAGCGCCTCGAGCTCGAGCGCCCGGGCCACCACCGCCGAGTCGAACTCGTAGCCCTGCACGCTCGCCGCGACCAGGAGGCGGCGGCCCTCGTCGTCGAGCTGGGCGATCTTGCGGACGATCATCCCGCGCACCGATTCCGGCAGCGCCCGCTCGAGATCCGGCATCGCCTCGGCCAGGACCCAGCCGGGCGAGCCGTCGGGCGCCGACGCCCCGGCCCGGATCACCTCTCGGTCGCGGAGGTAGCGCAGCAGATCCACCATGAAGAGGGGGCTCCCCTCGGTCTTCGCCAGAATCAGGGCCGGAAGCCCGGGCGGGAAGCCGTGCCCCGGGAAGGCGAGGTCGAGGTAGGCGGCGATGTCCTCCCGAGTCAGGAACGCGAGCTCGAGCTCGCGGCATAACCCGCGCGACTGGAGGTCCGGCTTGATCCGGAGAAACGGATGGTTCGCCAGCAGCAGGTCGGACGGCCGACAGGTCACTACGATCAGCACCGCGGCCCCTGCCAGGCGCCCGGTGAGGTAGCCCAGGAGATCGATCGTGGAGACGTCGGCCCAGTGCAGGTCCTCGACCAGGAGCACGAGCGGCCGCGACTTCGACACCGCCTCCACGAACGACCCCAGCTCCCGCTTCATCCGCTCCGGCGACGCGGCCTGGACCTCGCGCTCAAGGACGGCGCGCTCCCCGGAGTCCTCCTGGGTCGCCACCTGCGCGTACCAGGTCGGGGCCAGCTCGCGCAGCGCGCGGGCGACCGCCGGGCCCTCGCTCCGGAGCAGGGCGTCGAGCGCTTCCAGCAGCGGCAGATACGCCTCGGTACCCGCGAGCCGCTCCGAGCACCGCCCCCGCGTGATGGTCGCCTGACCCGTGGCGGCGAGCTCGCTCAAGCACTCCTCGACCAGCGTGGTCTTGCCGATCCCGGGCTCTCCCGCCACCGAGAAGAGCAGCCCCCGTCCGGTGCGGGCGGACTCGAAGGCCGAGCGCAGCTCGGCGCGCTCCTTTTCCCGCCCGACCGTCTGGCGAACCGGTGCTCGAGCCGGCGGGACGGCCGCTCGCGGCCCGGCCGGCGCCTCGACCGGCGGCCCCGACTCGAGGACCGCCAGGAAATCGGCCACGCCGGGGAAGCGATCAACGGCCTCGCGGGCCAGCGCCTTCTGCAAGGCGTCGTCGAGCCCCGCGGGAAGGTCCGGCCGGACGGACGAAAGCCGGGAGGGATGGGACGTGAACCGCTGGACCAGCATCGCCTCCGGAGTGACGCCGGTCCAGGGGAGCTCTCCTGAGAGCATCTCGTACACCACGCAGGCCAGGCTGTAGAGGTCGCTCCGGCCGTCCACCTCTTCCTCCCCGAGCGCCTGCTCCGGGCTCATGTACGCGGGCGTGCCGACCCGCATACCGGTGCGGGTGAGCCTGGTGTCCCGGGCCCGGCGAACCGCCCGCGCGATCCCGAAGTCCGCGACGTAGGCGTGTCCGTCCGCGAGCAGGATGTTCTCCGGCTTGATGTCGCGGTGGATGACCTGCCGCTGATGGGCGTAGCCGAGCGCGTCGCCCACCTCGCGGGTGATGCGGAGCGCGTCGGCCAGGGGGAGCTTCCCTTCCCGGCGCATCCGCTGCCGCAGCGATTCGCCGTCCACGAACGGCATGACGTAGTAGAGGAGCCCGCCCGCGTCGCCCGAGTCGTGGAGCGGGAGGATGTGCGGGTGGGAGAGCCCCGCGGTGGTGCGAATCTCGTGCAGGAACCGGTCGGCGCCGAGCGCCAGGGCGATCTCCCGCAGGAGGACCTTGATGGCGACGGGGCGCTCGTGCCGGAGATCGTCGGCGAGGTACACGACCGCCATCCCGCCTCGCCCCAGCTCCCGGCGGATCCGGTAACGCTCGCTCAGGGCGATGGAGAGCTGATCGACGGTGCCGGTCACGGGGGAAAGATCGCGCGCCCCGGGCGCCGATGCCAGAAACGCCGCCGGCGCCAGCCTCAGACCCGCCGGGTCTTCCAGCGCCCGCGCCGGAACAGCACCGCGCTCGCCACCGCGAGGGTCGAAAACGCCACCGTGATCGCCACGAACGCGCCGCGGGGCCCCAGGCCCACCCGCTTGGCCAGCACCCAGGCGAGCGGGATTTCCCAGAGCCAGAAGCAGAAGAGGTTCAGGAACGTGGGGGTCCAGGTGTCCCCTGCGCCGTTGAAGGAGCTGGTGAGCACCATCCCGTAGGCGTAGAAGAGAAAGCCCGCGCTCACGATCCGGAGGCACTCGACGCCGTACCCCGCGACCACGGGGTCCCTGGTGAAGAGCGCGATCATCCCGGGGGCGAATATCAGAAAGAGCACCCCCACCGCACCCAGGAAGCAGAGGTTATAGAACGCCGCGCGCCAGACCGATTCCTCGGCGCGCTCCGGCTTCTTCGCGCCCAGGGCCTGGCCCACCATCGTCGCCGCGGCGTTGGCCATCCCCCACGACGGCAGGATGGCGAAGATGATGATCCGCATTCCCACGGTGTAGCCGGCCAGCGCCTGGCTCCCGAAGGTGGAAATAACCCGCACCAGCCCGACCCAGCTGGTGGTGCCGATCAGGATCTGGAAGATGCCGGTGCCGGAGAGCCGGAGTAGCGTCCTCTGGATCCCGGGCTCGAGCCGGAGGTGCTCCCTCTGGATGGTGAACCGCTTCCCCGCCGCGGCCAGGCGATGGAACTGGTAGACCACACCCATCCCGCGGCCGATGGTGGTCGCGAACGCCGCGCCCATCACGCCGAGCTTCGGGAAGGGCCCCAGGCCGAAGATCAGCAGGGGGTCGAGGATCAGGTTGCAGATGTTCGCGATCCAGAGCGAGCGCATGGCGATTGCCGCGTCGCCGGCGCCCCGGAAGATGGCGTTGATGAGGAAGAGGAGCAGGATGACGATGTTGCCCGAGAACATCACCCGGGTGAAGCCGTGGCCCGTGGCCACCACCTCGGGCGCGGCGCCCATCAGGCGGAGGAGGCCGGGCGCGAAGATCCCGCCCAGGAGCGCGATGGGAATCGCGACCAGCACGCCGAGGGCGATGGCCTGCACCGCCGCGCGGGCGGCGCCGTCGGGGTTCTTCTCGCCGATCCGGCGCGCCACCATCGCGGTGGCGCCGATGCCGAGCCCCATCCCGAGCGCGTAGATGGTGCTGAACATCGCCTCGGTGAGCCCGACCGTGGCCACCGCCGCCGCGCCCAGCCGGCCCACCCAGAAGACGTTGACCACCGCGAAGACCGACTCGAGCGCCACCTCCAGCACCATCGGCACCGCGAGGAGCAGGAGCGCGCGGCCGATCGGCCCCTCGGTGTAGTCGTGCCGGTGGGCGCCGCGCACCGCCTCCTTGACCGCGGCCCAGACGGTGGGCGGCGGCGGCTCGGCCCCGGGGGCGAGCCCGGTGGCGGCCGGCGCGGTGGTGTCGAGCGCCGGATCGAGCGAGGGCTGTGGTTCGGTCACGGGGCGCGGAAGCTACGCGGTCTCGCCGCCGTCCACCACCAGCACCTGGCCGGTGACGAACGACGCCTCGTCGCTCGCGAGGAAGAGCGCCGCGGCCCCCACTTCCTCCGGCTGGCCCAGCTGGGGAAGCACCTGGCGGCCCGCGATCTCGTTCCGGCGCGCGGGGTCGTTCCAGAAATACTCGCTGAAATCGGTCTGGATGAGGCCCGGCGCAAGCGCGTTGACCCGGATCCGGTGGGGGCCGAGCTCGCGGGCCCAGGCGCGGGTGAGCATGAGGAGCGCCGCCTTGGTCATGCTGTAGAGGATCCCGCCGGGCTGCGGCATGAGCCCGGACACCGAAGCGACGTTGATGATCACGCCGCCGTGGCCCCGCGCGATCATGCCGGGCGCCACCAGGTTCACCAGCCGGAAGGCGGACTTGAGGTTGATCTCCACCATCTTGTCGAGCTGCGCGTCGGTGGCTTCGAGCGCCGGACCGTTCTGCACGTTGGTGGCGCTGTTGTTGACCAGGATCCGGATCGGCCCGAGCGCGCGCTCGGTCTCGGCCACGGCGCGCACCAGCTCCTCCCACCGCCCGACGTGGCACGCGAGCGGATGCACCTTGCCGGGGAGGCCCGCGAGCTCGGCGGCGGTCCGGGTGAGCACGTCCAGCTTGCGGCTCGCGATGGCGACGTCGGCGCCCGCGGCGGCGAGCCGCCGGGTGATGGCCTTCCCGATGCCGCGCCCGCCCCCGGTGACGAGGGCGACGCGGCCGGCGAGGGGCGGAGGCTGGTTCATGGAAAGCTCCGGTGGTCAGACGGAACGACGGAACGACGGAATGCGTCTTTGCGACTTCGCGTCCTGGCAGTATTCATTCCCGCGATGACCGTCTCGGCCTACACCAATTTCAGTCGGGCCGAATGGGCCCGGCTCCGCGACACCACGCCGCTCACCCTCTCCGAGTCGGATCTGGCGGAGGTCCAGGGGCTCAACGAGCGGCTCTCCATGCAGGACGTGGAGGAGGTCTACCTCCCGCTCTCCCGGCTGCTCAACCTCCACTTCGCCGCCACCCGCGAGCTGGAGCGGGTGACCGACCGGTTCCTCGGCAAGACCGTGGCGCCGAGCCCGTATCTCCTGGGCGTGGCGGGGAGCGTGGCCGTGGGCAAGAGCACCACCGCGCGGGTGCTCCGCGCGCTTCTCGCGCGCTGGCCCGACCATCCCCGGGTGGACCTGGTCACCACCGACGGCTTCCTCCATCCCAACCGGGTGCTCGAGGAGCGCGGCCTCATGGCGCGGAAGGGGTTTCCGGAAAGCTACGACCTCCGGCGGCTGGTGCGCTTCGTGGCCGACCTCAAGTCCGGGGCGCCCGAGGTGAGCGCCCCGGTGTATTCCCACCTCGTCTACGATATCGTGCCGGGCCAGACCCAGGTGATCCGGGCGCCCGATCTCCTGATCCTCGAGGGGCTCAACGTGCTCCAGGGCGCGGGCCCCCCTCCCCACCCCGAGGACGAGGGGCGCCCCTACGTCTCCGACTACTTCGACTTCTCGATCTACGTGGACGCCGACGAGGCGCACATCACGGCGTGGTTCCTGGAGCGGTTCCGGCGGCTCAGGGAGACGGCGTTCCGCGACCCCAAGTCCTACTTCAGCAAGTACGCCCATCTCTCCGATGCGGAAGCCACGGCCTTCGCGCGCCGGGTCTGGGAGGAGATCAACGGGCTCAACCTGCGGGAGAACATCCTGCCCACCCGGGAGCGGGCCCATCTCATCCTGGAGAAGGGGCCCGATCATCGGGTGGAGCGGGTGCGGCTGAGACGACTCTAGACTTTAGGAGGTAGCGAGTAGCGAGGAGGGAGAAGGGCCGCCCCCCCTTCTCGCTACTCGCTACTCGCTACTCCCTGAATTCGCTACTCCCTACTCCCTGATTTGTTTGTCCAGCACCCGCACCGCCGCGAGGATCGTCCCTACCGCGCCGCCGAAGAAGCCCACCGTGAGCGTCTCGGGGTCGTCGCTGGGCCGGTGGTAGTCCTTGTGGTCCTCGACCCCGAAATAGACGAACGGAATCCCCGCGGCGTGGAATGGACCGTGGTCCGAGTCGTTGGTCCAGTCCGGCTGGCCCGCCGCGCCGCGTCCGTCGTGCCCGAGGAGGAGGCGCACCGGCGCGCGGGCCGCGAGGGCTTCGAGCGGGGGCCGGAGCTCGGGGTGATACGCCGTGCCCGCCGCGTAGAGCTCGCCCTTCTCGCTGTGGCCCAGCATGTCGAGGTTGAGGTCGAGGGCGATGGCGGCCACCGGAACCGGCGGCGCGGCGAGGAACGCCCTGGCGCCCAGGAGCCCGCTCTCCTCCCCGTCGAAGAGCGCCACGATCACCGAGTGCGCCGCCGGCTCCCGCCGCAGGGCCTCCGCGATGGCGAGCACCGCGGCGGTGCCGGAGGCGTTGTCGTCGGCGCCGTTGTAGATCTCCCCGCGCACGATGCCGAGGTGGTCGTAATGCGCCGACAGGACGAAGTACCGCTCCGGCAGCCGGGTCCCCCGGATCACCGCCAGCAGGTTCACGCCGCGGCGGGTCGAATCGGCGAGGGCGAATGGCTGCTGGTAGCCGCCGTCTGCCAGGAGCGGGGCGAGGCCCAGCGCCCCGAGCCGCCCGGCGAGGTAGCGCCGGGCGCGGGCGCCGCCCGGCGTGCCGACCCGGCGGCCCTCCATCGAATCGGCGGCGAGCGCGCGCACCGTGGCCATGAGTCGCGCGGTGTCGGCCGGCGCGACCGACTGCGCCGCGCCTCCCTCCACCCGCGCGCACCCGCCGGCCCAAATCACGAGCGCGCCGGCCCGAAGGCCGGCGCGCGACGCTGCCCGGAACGCCTCCCCCACCGCCATCAGCTGCCGGGTTTCTTCCGCTTCACCAGGATCGCGCCGTTCGCGTGGCCCGAGCCGTAGCGCCCCGACGCCTCGGTCCCGGTCATGTACCGCACCTCGAGGATGTCCGCCGCGCGCACGGAGCGCAGATCATCGAGGCGATCCTGCTTGATCTCGTCCACGTAGAGCACCGGCCCCGCTTGCGAGATGCCGCCGCCCGAGGCCCCGGATTCGGCGTAGGGGCTCCCCCGCTCGGTGGGCATCGGGGACCCGCCGCTCGACCCCCCGGTGCAATAGGGATCCTTCGGATCCTTCTCACACCCGCGCAACGGCGGGCGGCTGGACGGCGAGGGGTCCGCGGAGGTGGAGCCGAGGGCGCCACCGCTTCCCCGGGTGACCCGCAGCCACTGGTTGCGGAGCACCTTCACCACGTCGTAGCCGTCCCGGAGGTCGGGATGCTCCGCGATCTCCTCCTGGGTGATCACGTACTTGTCCCGCTTCACCTTTTCTTTGGGCTTGATTTCCACCTGCTGGGCGCGGGCCGGCACGGCGCAGACCGCGGCCACCACCCCGAGGAGCGCGAGCGACGACCAACCGAGGATACGCACGGATCCCTCCAGGATCGCGGGGAGCGCCCGCAACGTACCCCCCGCGGGGGATGCCGGTCAACGCGGCCGGATCTCGACCCGGCGGATGACGTCGCCCTCCAGCACGGCGTCCACCACCTCCATCCCCGCCACCACCCGGCCCCAGACCGTGTACTCGTAGTCGAGCCGGGGGTTGTCCACCAGGTTCACGAACAGCTGGGCGTCGCCGGTGTCGCGGCCGCGGGTCGAAATCCCCAGCGTGCCCCGCTCATGGGAGATGGAGCCCACCTCGTCGGGCATGAAGGGGCCGTCGCCCATGTACTCGTTGGCGCCCGGGCTCCCGCCCTGGACCACGAAGTCAGGGACCACCCGGTGGAAGCTGAGCCCGTCGTAGTAGCCCCGCCGCGCCAGGCTCACCACCCGGAGCACCGTGCGCGGCGCCTCGTCCGCCAGGAGCGCCACCTCGAACCCGCCTCCGTTCGCCATCGTGAAGCGGAGCCGCGCGCCGCGGAGGCGCTCGAGTTCCGCCATTGAGACGCGCGGCAGCGGCGGCGGCCGGGGCGCGGCGCGGTGGGGCCGGCCGGTCCACTCGGTGAGGATCGTCGCCGCCGACTCGGCGACGACCGGGTCGAAATCCCGGAGATACGGGATCAGCCGCGGCGCAAGCGCGGGGCCCCCGAGCTGGTGGAGCCGGGTCAGGACGGCCAGCCGCGGGTCGCGGGAGGTTTCCCGCCGCTGGGCGGTGATGCGCTGGAGCGCGGCCACCAGGGCGGCGGCCGCGGCATTCCGGTCGGGGCTTCCCGCGAGCGCGTTCGCGGCGGTCCGCACCAGCTGGTAGTCCGGGGCGCCGAGCCCCCGGCGGTACGCGGCATCGGCGGCGTGGCCGCTCACCTCCGCGAGACCGGTGAGCGCCGCCTCCCGGACGTTGGCCGCCGGGTCGCGCGTCAGGCGTTCCAGTGCGGCGCTCTCCCCGAGGAGCGCCGCCGCCCGCGCCGCGTACATCCGCAGCTGCCAGACGGAATCGTCCAGGGCGCGCGGGAGGACGGCGCGGGCCCGCTCGGGAGCGGCCCGGGCCAGGCTCACCAGCGCGTGGGCCCGCGAGTGCCAGCCCCCGCCCGCCGGGAGCAGCGCGCGCACCGCGAGCGGGTCGCCCCCGCAGCCGCCGAGCAGATCGAGCGCCACCAGCGCCACCCGCGGCACCGAATCCCGCGCGGCGCCCGCGAGGCGCGCGCACCCGCTCGCGCCGGCGGTTCCCTGCCACGCCCGGAGCGCCTCGATCCGCACCATCGGGGAGGAATCGGCGAGCGCCGCCTCGACCAGCGCGCGCCGCTCGGCGCTCGCATCCGCCCGAGCGGGTGCGGTGAGCGCCAGCCGCCGGAGGCCCGGATCCGCCGCGCGCCCCGCGGCGCTGAGCGTCGAGTCATCCGCCGCCCGCGCCGCGAGGAGCGCCCCGAGCGCGTGGCGCCGGACCCGCGCATCCGCCTGCTCCGAGCGGGCGGCCTCGCGCGCCCGGGAGAGGAACGCCTCCCCGAGGGGAAACCGCCGCGAGGAGAGCCGCGCCAGCTGCTCGAGCCCGCGCGCCAAGTCCACTCGAGCCGCGGCGTTCTCCCCGCCGCGCTCCCAGAGGCGAAGGAGCCGGATCTGTGCCTCGTGAATCTCCCCGGCGGCGAGGTAGGGGAGTCTCCCGAGAGAGAGCGCCAGCATGCCGAGCGCGGCGGGGTCGTCCTCGGTTTCGACCCGCTCCCCGAGCGCCGCCACCGGCGCGGGCCACAGGCGGCCCCGGCGCTCGAGAGCGGAATCACCCCGGAACCCCTGAGCCGCCTGCGCCACCGCCTGGGCCGCCTCGGCGCGCACGCCGGGGAGCGGATGGGAAAGGAACGGGAGCAAGCGCTCGGCGAGCGGGGGGCGCTCCAGCCGTCCCAGGCCTCGGATCCCCTCTCGGAGCGCCTGCGTGTCCTGGCCCGCGAGCGCCTCGATCAGCAGTGAAGTATCGGGGTTTCCCTGGGGAAAAGCGCCCCGGGGGAGGGCCGCTGCGAGCAGCGCCACGAGGGAGAATCGGGGGCGCATCAGGCGGCCTCCCCGGGGCGCCCGGGGGCGCTCCCCGGGGAATCCGGGGGGCCGAATCTGGTTTTCCGAGGGAGAATCGCCATTTTGCCTATTGTGTCCGGGGCCGACATGAGCAATCTTTCTCTCCCGGCAGTTCTTCGTTCCGCCCCGAACCACGTACCCTCGACAGGAGATGTCTCGATGGCGAAAAGGAAGAAGGCCGCGAAGAAGGGCAAGCGGACGGCCGCCAAGAAGGCCACCAAGCGGAAGCCGAGCGCGGCGTTCATGAAGCCGATGATGCCGAGCGCGGCGCTCGGCGAGGTGATCGGCAGCAAGGCCATGCCACGAACCGAGGTGACGAAGAAGCTGTGGCAGTACATCAAGCGGAAGGGTCTCCAGGACAAGAAGAACCGCCGGAACATCAACGCCGACGCCGCCCTGAAGACGGTCTTCGGCGGGCGCGGCACCGTCAACATGTTCGAGATGACCAAGCTGGTGAGCAAGCACCTGAAGTAGCAGCTCTCCTCTCGGAGCGGCGAGGGGTCGGGCCCAGGTCCGGCCCCTTCGCCGTTTCCCCCCCTCTCTCCTCGCTGCTCGCTAGGCCACAGCGAGCGGCGCCAGCCGCGCGAACCAGGGCCGCGCCTGCTCCAGCTGCGCCGCCAGGCGGTAGAGCGTCGCCTCGTCGCCGTAGCGCCCCATGAAGTGCATGCCGAGCGGAAGCCCGGCGCGGCTCCAGCACAGCGGCACCGACATCGCCGGCTGTCCGGTGGCGTTGGCCAGCGGGGTCCAGGGGATGAACTCGAAGACCTTCGCGGCGGTCTGCTCCAGGATGCCGAGAAGCCGGAGCAGCACGCCCGCGCGGAGCCCGCCGAGGAGCTCCAGCAGAAACGTCTCGGCCGCGGTGGGCTGCAGGGCGCCGGTGCGGAACGGCGGTCCGCTCAGCGTGGGAGTGAGCAGCAGGTCGTGGCGCTCGAAGAACGGCGCGATCTCCCGCGCGGTGCGCTGGAGCACCCGGACCGCCCGGGAGAATTGCGACGCCGGCGTGGCCCGCCCGAGGAGCGCGAGCGCCCAGGTGGGCGGCTCGAAGCCGGCGGAGGTCGCGCGGCGGCCCAGCAGCGCCTCCAGATCCTCGATGTCGCCGCGAAGCTCGCCGCAGATCATGGTGAGGAACGCGCGGGCGAATCCGGGTCCATCAAACTCGGGTCCCGCCTCCTCGACCTGATGGCCCAGTCCCTCGAGGAAACCCGCCGTCTCCCGGAGGGCGCCGGCGCACTCGGGGTCCACCGCGTGGCCGAGCCAGGGCCGGTCGGTGAAGCCGATCCGGAGCCGGCCGGGCTCGCGGCCGACCTCCTCGCGGAAGGGACCGGCCGGCTCGGGCGCGATGTACGGCGCGCCGGGGTCGGGGCCCGCGGTCGCGTCGAGGATCGCGGCGCTGTCACGGACCGAGCGGGTGAGCACATGCTCCACCACGGCGCCGTGCCAGATCTCCCCGAAGTCGGGGCCGGTCGGCACCCGGCCCCGGGTGGGCTTCAGGCCGAAGAGCCCGCAGCAGGAGGCGGGAATCCGGATCGAGCCGCCCCCGTCTCCGCCGCCCGCGACCGGCACCATCCCGCTCGCCACCGCCGCCGCCGAGCCGCCGCTGGAGCCGCCGCTGGTGCGGGTGAGATCCCAGGGATTGCGGGTCGGGCCGAAGAGCGCCGGCTCGGTGAAGGGGGTGAGGCCGAACTCGGGAGTGTTGGTCTTGCCGAGGAGAATGAAGCCCGCCCGGCGGTAGCGGCGGACCAGCTCGCTGTCGTGCGGCGCCACGAAGCCGTCCAGGAACCGGCTCCCCCCGCGGAACGGCTCGCCCCCGACCAGCGAGACCAGGTCCTTGAGCAGCAGGGGCACGCCGCGGAAGGGCCCCTCGGCCAGGCCGCCCGCCGCCGCGGCGCGGGCGGAAGCGTCCATCCGG
>DASYRI010000055.1:0-15829 GCA_036004545.1 Gemmatimonadales bacterium | reverse complement strand
ATCCAGGGCGGCGTCGATCTCGTGATTGGGCGCCGCCGAGTAGACGGTGAGGTCGCGAAACCCCTTGGACTTGAGCCCGGTAATCGCGTCGACCGCCGCGTCGACTTGCAGGAACGAGGCGAGCACGCCGGGCACGGTCTTGGTGGCCATCAGTGCCCTCCTCCGTGCTTCCGGGGATAGGGAATGATCTCCTTGATCTCCTGAATCGCGACCACCGGGAAGGTCCGGGCAAAGAGCAGGAAATACATGAAGAACCAGCCGAAGGAACCGACCAGGATGCCCCAGTCGGCCCAGGTGACCGCCGGCACCTGCCACGCCCCCGGCAGGTAGTCGTTGCTCATCGACGAGGCGATGATGACGAATCGCTCGAACCACATTCCCAGGTTGATGAAGATCGAGACGATGAAGAGCGCCGTGAGATTGGTGCGGATCTTCTTGAACCAGAGCAGCTGGCTCACGAAGGCGTTGCAGATGATCATCGACCAGCCGGCCCACCACATCGGCCCGAAGGCCCGGCGCCAGAACGTGGTCTGCTCGAAGGTGTTCCCGCTGTACCACGCCACGAAGTACTCCATCAGGTAGGCGTAGAACAGGATGGACCCGGTCAGCAGCGTGAGCTTGCCGAGGTTGTCGAAGTGATAATCGGTGACCATGTGCTCGAGCTTGAGCGCCTTACGGAGCGGGATCAGCAGGGTGAGCACCATTCCGATGCCCGAATAGATGGCGCCGGCCACGAAATAGGGGGCGAAGATCGTCCCGTGCCAGCCCGGGATGATGGACATCGCGAAGTCCCAGGACACCACCGAGTGCACCGAGAGCACCAGCGGCGTGGCGAGCGCGGCGAGATAGAGATAGCCGCGCGTGTAGTGGCGCCACTGGCTGTCGGCGCCGGTCCAGCCGATCGAGGCGAGCCGATAGATCGCCCGCCGCCACCCGGTCACCTTGTCCCGGATCGCCGCGACGTCCGGGACGAGGCCCACCACGAGGAAGGTGGAGGAGACCGTGAAATAGGTGGTGATGGCGAACACATCCCAGAGCAGCGGCGACTTGAAATTGGGCCAGAGGAACCGCTGGTTCGGATACGGGAGCAGCCAGTAGAAGACCCACTGGCGTCCGATGTGGATGATGGGGAAGAGGGCCGCGGTCATCACCGCGAAGACCGTCATCGCCTCGGTGGACCGGTAGACCACCGTGCGCCACGGCGAGCGGAAGAGGAAGAGGATCGCCGAGATGAGGGTGCCGGCGTGCCCGATGCCGATCCAGAAGACGAACGTGGTGATGTACACGCTCCACATCACCGGCGGAGTGTACCCCGCCAGGCCGAGCCCCTCCTTGAGCAGCATGGTGAAGGTGAAGAGCCCTACCAGGAACATCCCGACCGCCCCGAACAGCGCGAGATAGTACCCCCGGCTCGGCGTCGAGAGCGTCCCCAGGACGTCCCGGGTGACCTGCGCGTGGGTCGGCGCCGGCAGCGGCGTCGGGTGCTCGATCGCGGTCATCGCTCAGGACTCCGACCGGTGGAGGACCTTCGCCAGGTAGGTGATGCTGGACCGCACGTTGAGCTCCTCGAGCACATGGTAGCCCCGGCGGTCCGCCTTGGCTCTCACCACCCGGCTCTCCGGATCGCTCACGTTGCCGAAGACGATCGCCTCGGAGGGGCAGGCCTGCTGGCAGGCGGTCGTCACGTCGCCGTCCCGGAGGGGCCGGTCCTCCAGGCGGGCCGCGTGCTGCGCCCCCCGGATCCGCTGGACGCAGAAGGTGCACTTCTCCATCACCCCGCGCGCCCGCACCGTGACGTCGGGGTTGAGCTGGAGGTCGAGCGGCGACTCGAAGGCCCGCCGCGCGTACGGGAACCAGTTGAAGTAGCGCACCTTGTAGGGACAGTTGTTGCTGCAGTAGCGGGTGCCGACGCAGCGGTTGTACACCTGCCCGTTCAAGCCGTCGGCGGTGTGATAACTGGCGTACACCGGGCACACCGTCTCGCAGGGAGCGTTCTCGCAGTGCTGGCAGAGCATCGGGATCGGGCGCGCCGCGAAGGGCTCGCCCGGCTCGTCCCCGCCCTCGAAGTAGCGCTCGATCCGCAGCCAGCTCATCTCACGGCCGCGCACCACCTGGTCCTCACCGACCCAGGGAATGTTGTTCTCGGCGTAACACGCGGTGACGCAGGAGGAGCACCCGGTGCACCTGGCCAGGTCGATCACCATCCCCCAGCGGGGATGCTCCTGGGCGTAGGCGCCGCGCTTCTCCTTTTCCAGCTGCGCGGCGCGGAAACCGGCGATGGCGCCTTGCTCGCTCGGGGGGTTGAGCTCGTGCTCCGCCTCGCCCACCTGCTTGAGCGACTCCTCGACGCTGTAGCCCTTCCGGGCATGCTCGAGCGGCATCGCCGCGGTGATGTGGCGGCCGAGCTCGCGGGGGTTCCCCTCCGTCTTGGCGAGCTTGTGGTAGCCGCGGGTCTTCGTCAGGGCCACCTTCACGCTCAGGTAGGGCAGGAAGCCGCCGCCGTCCCCGGGGCCGAGCAGGTCGAGCGGGTTGACGCCGAGCCCTTTCGCGTAGCCGCCGTACTCGGTGTGTCCCAGGCCGAGCGGCGCGGCCACGACGTCGGGGCGGACGCCCGGATACACGTAGACCGGCGCCTCGATCGCCCCGTGGGGGGAGGTGAGCCGCACCACCTCGCCCTCTCGCAGGTCGAGCCGGCGGGCCGTGGCGGGGTGCAGCTCGATCCACGAGCCCCAGGTGATCTTGGTGACGGGATCGGGGTTCTCGATGAGCCAGGGCCGGTTGGCGCCCCGGCCGTCGCCGTACATCGAGGAGGGCACCGGCAGGAAGACGAACTCGCCGTCGCCGTCGAAGGACGGAAGGGCGGGAGGACGGAAAGTCGGAAGCGTGGGCGACAGTCGAACGCTTGGGGCGGCCGGCGGGTCCTCGAAGAGGCCGCCCCGCTGCAAGGCGTCGCGCCAGAACTGTTCGGGGTCGCCCGCGCCGCGCGAGCGGGCGAGCTCCGCCCACCGCTGCTTGAGGTGGGCCTCGTAGGAAGGCGCGTTCAAGGCGGCGACCGCGCCGCCGGCCTTCGCCGCGGCCTTGAGCAGCAGGTCACCCGTCGCCATCGTGTTGAAGACCGGCGTCATCACCGGCTGCATCAGGCCGCGCACCCCGGCCCGGGCCCGGAGGTCGTCCCAGCGCTCCAGCGCGTGGTGGTCGGGCAGCAGGAGATCGCAGGCCGCCGCGGTCTCGTCGAGAAAGATGGAGGTACTCACCCGGAACGGCACCTTGGCCAGCGCCTCGGCGAACCTGGCGCTCCGGGGGAGCGCGTACGCGGGGTTCGCCTCGTGCACCAGGAGCACCGCGATCCGACCGGCCGCCATGTCCGAGGCCAGCTGCTGGATCGCCCCATAGCCGTCGGTGGCCGGCAGCCCCGCGCCGAAGCGGACGGTCCGGCCCACATTGCCGGCCACGTAGTTGAGGATCGCCACCGCGACGCACACCTCGATCGCGCCGCGATGCTGCGCCCCCACCCCGCCGGCCACGGCGAGGCTGGGCTGGGCGGAGACGAATTCGCGGGCCAAGCGCCGGACCGCGTCCTGAGTCATCCCGGTCTCGCGGGCCACCCGGTCCGGGGTGTAGCCGGCGAGCGCGTCGCGGAGGTCGTTCGCGTCTGCCGGGGCGCCGGTGCGCTCGCTCAGGATCACGTTCGCCATGGCGAGGGCGAGCAGGGCCTCGGTGCCGGGAACGATCGCGTGCCACTCGTCCGCGTTCATCCCGGTGAGATTCATCCTCGGGCCGGCGTAGACGTGCTTCGCCATCCCCGCGCCGTCGAACCCGTGGGCCAGCGCGAAGCCCCGCTGCTGCTCGACCACCGGACCCCAGGTTTCCAGGAAGTCCGCGCCGAACGAGACGATGTAGCGCGCCTTGGCGAACTCATAGACCGGCAGCTCGTCGAGCCCGAAGACCTGCCGGTTGGCGGCGCGCTCCGGCGCGCGGTCGAAGGGCTCGTAGCGCACCAGCCGGCCGCCGAGCGCCCGGGTCCACGCGGCGAGAAGATCATCGAGGGTCCCCGGCCCCGCCCCGCTGATCACGGCCACCCCGCCCTGAGCGGCCTGGAGTTTCTGCGCCAGCCGGCCGATCGCGTCCTCCCAAGCGATTTCCTTCCACGCCCCGCCCTCCTTGACCATCGGGCCCTTCACCCGGCCGGGATTGTAGAGCCCCTGGAGCGCGGCCTGGCCGCGATGGCAGAGGGTCCCGGCGTTGATCGGGTGCGCCGGGTTCCCTTCGAGCTTGATGGCCCGGGCCTCGCGGGTCTTGACGTGGAGCCCGCAGCCCGCCGCGCACTCGGTGCAGGTGCTCGCGTACCAGGTCGGGATGCCCGGTACCTGGTCCTCCGACTGGACCAGATAGGGAATCAGCTTTTCGACCTTGGCGGTGGAGCAACCGGAAAGGGCCGCCGTCCCCGCGCCGGTGACGCCGAGGACGGTCAGGAAGCGCCGACGGCTCAGGGTCTCAGGGGATCCGGGAACCTCAGGGGATCCGGGAATCAGGGAATCCGGGTCGCTTTCCCGATCCCTCTGACCCCGGTCCCCTGACCCCTGACCCCTAGTAATGACAGGCCGTACAGTCACGATTGACCCCCCGCGTGAGATGGCAGCTCACGCAGAAACCCATGTTGTTGATGTTGTTCGCCTTGAAGACCTGGGGCATGCGCGTCACGTCGCCGTGACAGGTCATGCAGGCGTTGGGGCCCATCGCCTTGAGGTGCCGCATGTGGGGGAAGTGCGCGTGCTTCGCCAGGGTGTGGATCCGGGTCCACTCGAGCTTCGGCTTGGCGGCGTCGTTCCGATCAGCCCAGAACTGGCGCAGCTTCCGGATCTCGGCCTTGTGGGAGTCGTCGGTGCCGCTGATGACGGTATGGCACCCCATGCAGGTCTCCACCGAGGGAATCCCGGGCTCGGTCGAGACCGCAACGGTGTAGTGGCAGTACTGGCACTGGATCTTGTACTGGCCGGCGTGGATGTCGTGGCGGAAAAAAATCGGCTGGCGGGGGCCCCGAAGGCGAGCGGAATCGGCCGCCGCGAGCCGGGGCGCAGTGAGGGAATCGGCCGAGGGAGGTTTGGGTTGGGCGGCGCCGCGGCGGAAAACGGGCACCAGCGCGCCCGCTGCCGCGAGTGCCGCCACGACGCCTGTCACCAGCAGCTTGCGCATGCCCCCGATCCAAAGCGAGAGGTACGCGACCCCGTCCCGGGCGAACCGGGCGGCAGGAAGATAGCGGCACTCGATTCGGAAACAAGTTCACCGCAACCACTTAGTCGGCGTCGTCCAGCCTCCCCACGCCCCGCAGATGCTCCGGCAGCTCGAACGGGGTGCCGGTCCGTTCCAGGAAGCGCACCGTTTCGAGCGCCATCGCGCGGAGCAGCGACGCCTCCCGCAAGTCCAGATCGGCGCGGAACATCACCTCGCGGAGCGAGCGCATGACGACTTCGGCGCGGCGGGTCTTGAAGAAGTCGTTCGCCCAGAGCGCCCGCTCCCAGTCGCGGAAGAGAAGCTCGAGCCGCCCGCTCGGCGCGGGGGGCGCCTCACGGCGGGGCGGCTTGCGCGCCCCCTCGCCCGATCGCGCAAGCCAGCTCTCGTAGCACAGGATACCCACGGCCTGGGCCAGGTTGAGAGAGCGGTGCTCCGGGTCGGTCGCGATGGTGACCAGCGCGTGGCAATGGTCCAGCTCCTCATTGCTGAGCCCGCGGTCCTCCCGGCCGGCGACCAGCGCCACCGGGCCCGCCGGGCTCCGCGCCGCGAGCTCAGCCGCCGCCTCGCGGGGACGGAGGGCACGGCGCTTGGCGGTACGCTCCCGGGCGGTGAGGGCCGCAAGGAATACGCAGTCGCCGGTCGCGGCGGCCAGGGTGTCGTGGAGGGTGATCCCGGCCACGAAATCGGCCGTATCGTGAGCGATCCCCTCGATGCGCCAGGGGTCGAACACCGCCGGCTGCACCAGGCGCATCGTGTCCAGACCGAAATTCTTCGCGAGGCGCACCGCGGCGGCGATGTTGACAATGTCCTGCGGACCCACGAGCACGAGGATGGGCGGCCGCGGGCGGTCCGGCGGGGTCACCCTTCGCCCAGGAAGCTCGTGTTCACGCCCTTGCCCTTGAGCGCCACCAGGAGCCCGGCCTTGTCGGCCGACTTGACGAAGGCCTCGCGGGGCTCGATCGCCCCGCTCTCGACCAGCTCGACCAAGGCGTCGTTCAGGGTCACCATGCCGATTTTGCGGTTGGTCTGCATGATGGAGGGAATCTGGAACGTCTTGCCCTCGCGGATCAGGTTGGAGACCGCCGGGATGGTCAGCAGAATCTCGCGGGCGGCCACCCGACCCCCGCCCACCCGTCTGCAGAGGACCTGCGCCACCACGCCGCGCAGCGATTCGGACAGCATGACCCGGATCTGCGACTGGCGGTCGGCGGGGAACTGATCGATGATCCGGTCGAGGGTGGAGGGGGCTGTGGTGGTGTGCAGGGTGCCGAAGACGAGGTGGCCGGTCTCGGCGGTCTCGATGGCGATGGCGATGGTCTCCAGGTCGCGCATCTCGCCCACCAGGACCACGTCGGGGTCCTCGCGGAGCGCGGCCCGGAGCGCCGACTTGAATGACCTGGTGTGAATGCCGACCTGTCGCTGGGTCACCAGGCAGCGCTTGCTCTGGTGCACGAACTCGATCGGGTCCTCGATCGTGATGATATGGTCGGTCCGGTCGCGGTTGACCAGGTCCACCATGGCCGCCAGCGTCGTGGACTTTCCCGATCCGGTCGGGCCGGTGACGAGGACCAGCCCCTTGGTGAGGTGACAGAGGGCCTGCACCTCCTTCGACAGGCCGAGGTCCTCGGCGGTGCGGATCTCGGTGGGGATGGTGCGAAAGACCGCGAACGGCCCGTGGCGATCGCGCCCGGCGTTGCAGCGGAACCGGGCTACACCCGTGACCTCCCAGGCCCAGTCGTGATCGTCCTCCTTCTGATAGCTCTCGACATCGTTGGCCGTCATGATGCTCCGGAGCAGGGCATCGATCCGCCCGGCGTCGAGCAGGGGCTCATCGAGCCGGACCAGCTGGCCGTCCTTCCGGATCAGCGGAATCGCCCCGGTCCGGAGGTGCAGGTCGGAGCCGCCGGACTCGACCAGCCGCCGGAAGAGCCGCTCCATGTCGAGGCGGGGCGAGGCCTCCGTCGTGGCGGCGGCGACCGCCGGCGCCTGGGGACGCAGGGTGGCGCTGCTGCCGCCACCCTTCGGCGCGAGGGTCACGCCGATGGTGCCCACCGGGCTCTCATAGTCGAAGCTCAGCTCCGCACGGGGGCCGATCTGGGCCGAGAGCGCCGCCGGGGCGATCTCCTTCAGGAGCGCGGTGATCTGCGCCTCGGTGAGGGCGTCGCGGGTCACCGGTTGGAGGACCCCGCCACGCGCGAGCCGCACCGGGAACCCGGTGCCCAGCTCCAACAGCTCGGCGCCGTGCTGTTTCATCGCCGTCAGGAACCGGTCAATACGCGCCACGGCGGGCTCAGTCGAGAGGGGTGACGAGACGGATGTGGCGCCGGTTCACGAACCGGATCGCTTCGGGGGCGTGGAGCGCGAAAAAGCCGGTGCCGTCGTTCAGGAAATCCAGCGCCCGCGAGCGGCTGGGCGGCTGCTCCAGCGCCACGATGCCGGCAAACACGCTGCCGTCGGTGAGCTCGACTCGCAAGCCGATGCTCCTCGCGGCGTGGACCCGGTCCGGGTCGTCGACGGGCAGATCGGTCGCCACCGCGACCACCACCACCTGCTCCTTGGCGACGAAGACGGTGTAGTCGTCCTCGGTCGTGACCGGCAGAAAACCGTCACCCCGGTTGAGGACGTCCTCGGGCCGCTCGGGACCGGAGTGCACAGGTGCGATGGGCTGGAGGTGCAGGAACCCGGTCAGGGTCCGGCCTCCGGTGATCAGGACTTCGGCACGAAGCCGCAGGGTGTTGCCCCAGGCGGGCTTGGCGGGCTGCGGTATCGTCATTGGCAGCGCGGAAGCTGGCGGGAGGCCCGGGCTTCGGCAAGGGCGGCGGCGGTCACCCGCGGATCTCTACCCCCACCCGGCGCTCCTGGAGCCGGATCGGCTCCAGGTAGTCGGCGTCCTGGCCCAGCCCGGCGCGGGCCTCGCCCAGGACCACCGCCGCGCGCTCGAGCAGCGGCGAGGGCAGACCGAGCTCCTCCAGCAGGCCGATGCAGATCCCGACGTCCTTATGCAGGAGGGCGAGCCGGAAGGTGCTGGGCCAGGCGCCGGTCAGCACCCGCTCCGGCACCAGCGCCTCGCTCACGAAGGAGCGCCCGCTCGATGCGTTGAGGGTCTCGACCGCCGTCCTGGGCCCCACCCCCGCCTTGACCAGCGCGGTGAGCCCTTCGGCGAGCCCCAGGATATTCAGCGCGAGGAGGGTGTTATTCACGGCCTTCATCGCATCTCCAGTGCCGACGGGGCCCATGTGGACGATGCGCTTGCCGAACCCCTGGAGCACCGGCACGGCCCGCTCGAAGACGGCGGGATCACCGCCCACCATCACGGTGAGGGTACCCGCTTCGGCGCCGTTGGTCCCGCCGCTCACCGGCGCATCGGCGAACGCCACGCCTTTCTCCGCCAGGCGGGCCGCGATCCGCCGGCTGGTGGCCGGGTCGCCGGAGCTACAGTCGAGGAACAGCGCCCCGCGGGCGAGCCCCGCCTCGAGGCCGTCGGGACCGTCGAGGAGCCCCTCAACGTCCGCCGAGGTGGGGAAGCAGGTGATCACCGCCTCGGCCCCCGATGCGGCTTCGCGGGGACTCGCGGCCGACCTGGCGCCGTGCGCCGCCGCGAATTCCCGGGCGCGCAGGGCGGTGCGGTTCCAGACCGTCAGCTGGTGGAGCCGGGCCAGGCGGGCGGCCATGGGGCGCCCGATGGCGCCGAGGCCGAGGAAGGCTGTGCGCATCGCTATTCTGCGCGGCTCCGGCTGCCGAGCTCCCGGTCGTACATCAGGAGGCCGGAGGTGCTGTCGCCGATGATCCGGAGGGTCTCCACGATCTGCCCGCTGGTTTTTTCCTCCTCGACCTGCTCGGTGATGAACCACTGGAGCATCGCCTGGCTGGCGTAGTCCTTCTCGGCCAGCGCCAGCTCGTAGAGCCGGTTAATGCCCGACGACACCTGCGCCTCGTGCTTCCGAGCGGCCTCGAACACGGCGAGCACCGATTTCCAATCGGCCTTCGGCTTCTCGACCGCCTCCAGGATGACCTGGCCGTCCCGGTCGTCGATGTAGTCGAAGAACTTCATCGCATGCTTCCCCTCCTCCAGGGCCTGGAGGCGCATCCACTTGGCGGAGCCGGTGAAGTTCCGGCGGGCGAGCCACGCTTCCATGGCGAGGTAGAGGTAGGCGGCGCCGAACTCCTGGCGCATCTGCTCGTTCATCGCGGACTGCATTTTGGAGCTGAGAGCCATGGGGGTCAGGGGCTAGGGAGCTAGGGAGCTAGGGAGCTAGGGAGCTAGGGAGCTAGGGAGCTAGGGTCGCCGACAATATACCGCGAGCGGGACGCGGCGTTCGGCTCGCCGGCGCGGGTTTGGCAGTATTCTCAAGCATGCCGCTCTCCCGCTGGTCCTCGCCGTGGTCCATCGCGGTCTGGCTGCTCGGCGCGCTGCTGGTGCTGTTCGTGGCGGGCCCGCTGGCGCGGCTCCTGCTTCAGGCTCGTCCCGCGAGCCTGGCCGCGGCGTTCCGCGACCCCGAGCTCATGGCGTCGCTCTGGCTTACCGTCCTCACCGCCACGAGCGCCACGATCTGCTCCCTCTTCCTCGGCGTGCCGCTCGCCTACCTCCTGGCCCGGGTCCCGTTCCCGGGCCGCCGGGTGGTGGCGGGCCTGGTCGAGCTGCCGGTCGTGGTGCCCCATCCGGTGGCGGGCATCGCGCTGTTGCTCTTCCTCGGCCGGCAATCGCCCACCGGACGCGCGCTCGGCGCCCTCGGGCTCGAGTTCGTCAGTCACGTGCCCGGCATCATCGCCGGGATGCTCTTCGTGTCGGCGCCGATCGTGGTGAGCGCCGCGCGGGAAGCGTTCCGCGGCGTGGATCCCAAGCTCGAGCGGGTCGCGCGGACGCTGGGCGACACCGGATGGGACGCGTTCCGCCGGGTGACGCTGCCGATCGCGGGCCGGAGCGTGCTGGCCGGCGCGGTGCTCGCCTGGGCCCGGAGCGTGAGCGAGTTCGGCTCGATCGTGATTCTCACTTACAACCCCAAGGTCGCCAGCATCCTGATCTACGACCGGTTCACGCTCTTCGGCCTCCCGGCGGCGGTGCCCGCGGCGGTGGTGCTGCTTCTGCTCGCCCTGGTCGTGTTCGTGGTGGTCCAGCTCCTCGCGCCCGAAGGCGGCGTCCGCCGGTGATCCGACTCGAGGGCGTGGGCCTCCGGCTGGGCGGGTTCGCGCTCTCGGAGATCGGCTTCGAGATCCCGGCCGGCGGGTACGGGCTCGTCATCGGGCCGACCGGGTCCGGCAAGACCACGCTGCTCGAGGCCATCGCGGGACACCTGCCGCTCACCTCGGGCCGGATCGTGCTTCGGGACCGCGACGTCACCGAGGCCGCGCCGGAGCGCCGCCGGATCGGATTCGTCTATCAGCACTACCACCTCTTTCCGCACATGACGGTGGGGGAGAATATCGGGTACGGGCTCAGGGAGCAGGGAACAGCAGGCAGGGGGCACCGGGTCCGCGAGCTGGCCGAGCTGCTCAACCTGACGCCGCTTCTGGACCGCGGCATCGGCGGGCTCTCGGGCGGCGAGCAGCAGCGGATCGCCCTCGCGCGGGCGCTCGCCCCAAGACCCGGGATCCTGCTGCTCGACGAGCCGTTCGCGGCCGTGGATCCGGCGACCCGGCGGGCCCTCCGGCGCGAGCTCCGCGCCATCCACGAGCGGGAGGGGACCACCACGCTCCAGGTGACCCACGACTTCGAAGACGCGATGCAGCTTGGCGACGTGGTCGCGGTGCTGGCCGGGGGGCGAATCGCGCAGCTGGGCGCGCCCGAACAGGTATTCCGGTTCCCGAACTCCGCCTTCGTCGCGGAATTCATCGGCACCGGGACGGTGCTCAGGGGCGTGGTGCAGCGGCTCTCCCACGACGGATCGGCGGAGGGAACCGAGGCGGTGGGGGGAGGCCGCTTCGCCGCCCGCTTCCGGAGCGGCGCCCTCGACCTCGAGGTCGCGGCGGAGCGCGAGGGAGCGGCCTACGCGGTGCTTCGCCCCGCCGATCTGATGGTGAGCCGCACCGCGACCGCCGGCCCCGCGCCGCGCAACCGGTTTGCGGCGAGGGTTACCCGGGTGGAGCACGGCGCCGCGGTGGCGCACGTCCACCTGGACGTCGAAGGCACCGCCCTGGTCGCCGCGGTCATGACCACCACCGCGGAGGAGCTCGACCTCGTGGCGGGGCTCACGGTGATGGTGGGGGTGAAGGCGACCGCGATCCACCTGATCTGACCAGCCTGGCCGGTCCGATCACCCGCTCGCCCAGCTTCCGATTGATGTCGTCCACCGCCCTCGCGAGCCGGCGCTCGCGGGCGGTCTCTCCCCGGTCGGTCCCGGCGGGGAGCATAGTGAGCTGCGCGGGTCCGTCGCCCGGGGTGAGCGCGGCGAACGACACCCCGAGCAGCCGGGCGGCGGCGCGGCGGCGGACCCGGAGGCCGGCGAGCAGCTCGCGCGCGACGGCGTAAATCGCCCGGTCGGTCCAGAGCGGCTCCGGCACGGTCCGGCTCGCCTGGCGGGTCTTGAAGTCGTGATCGCGGATCTTGACGGTGATGCAGCCTGTGCCCAGGCCCTCCTCCCGGAGCGAGGCGGCGAGGCTGGTCACCAGCCGGAGGAGCCGGGTCTCCAGCGCCTCGTCGGAGACGAGGTCCCGGGCGAAGGTCTCTTCGTGGCTCATGCTCTTCGCAAGCCCGGAGGAGTCCACGTCCTCCGAGCCCTTCCCCCGAATCCGCTCGAAGAGCCAGCGCCCGGCGCGGGGGCCAAGCCACTGCTCGAAGGTGGCCCCATCCACGCGGAGGGCGTCGCTCACCCGGGAGAGCCCGTAGCGCTTGAGCGTGGCGGTGAGCCGCGGCCCCACGCCGGGGATGTCGGCGAGCGAGTGCTCGGCGAGGAACCCCGCCTCCTCGCCCGCCGGCACGATCAGCACCCCGGTCCCGCCGCTCCCGGGCCGGGGCTTGGCCCGCTCCGCCGCGAGTTTGGCGACCAGCCGGTTGGTCCCCCCGCCGATAGAGAGGGTGAGCCCGGACCGCGCCAGCACGTCGGCCCGAAGCCGCCGCGCGGTTGCGTCGAGGGGTTCCCCGCGATAGACCCGCTCGGTGCCGGAGAGGTCGAGGTAGAACTCGTCGATGCTCGCGGGCTCCACCACCGGTGCCCACTCGGCCAGGATGCGGCGGAGCTCGCCGTGCTTCACCCCGCACGCCTTGCGGGGCACCGGAACGAAGCTGGCGCCAGGGCAAAGCTGCACGGCTCGGGCGATGGGCATGCCCGCCCGGAGGCCGAATGCGCGCGCCTCGTACGACGCGGAGCAGACCACGCCGCGGCTCTGGGCGCGGCCGCCGACGACCAGGAGCCGTGCCCGCCCCGCCCCCTCGGGATCCACGAGGCGGGCGACGGCCACGAACATCTGGTCGCAGTCGGCGAGGAGGATGCGGCGGGGCATGACGCAAGGAAGACGCAAGGACGTAAAGACGCAAAGACGAGGCCGGGCTTCCTCTTGCTTGGGAGGGGCCGGATGCTTAACTTGCTAGCTGTCAAGCAAGTAATCGCCACCGCCCCCTGGGATGGGGTAAGGACAGATGACCGAAACCGCCAAACCAGGATCCCGCGAGCGGGAGCGAAATCCCGAGCGGAGCCGGGAGTTGATTCTGGACGCCGCAGAGCAGCTCTTCGCCGAGAAGGGCTACGAGGAAACCTCCCTGGCGGACGTGGGGCGGCTGGCCGGCGTCTCCCGAGCCACCCCCGGCTACTTCTTCGGCTCCAAGGCCGAGCTGCACCGGGCGGTGCTGGAGCGCTGCTTCGCCGACGTGCGCCGGGCGGTGCGCGAGGGCAAGGCTCGGGCGCTGGCGAGCGGTCACACCGCCGAAGTGCTCCTGGCGGGGGCGGTGGCCGACTACGCCGACTTCGTTGCGGCCCGGCCCAACTTCGTCCGGCTGATCGAGCGCGAAGCCCTCTCCGACCGGACCGTACTGGAGGGGATGCCGCTCCGGACCGCGGTCTGGGAGGAAGCGCTCGCCGCCTTCCGCCAGGAGCTCGGGCTCGACATCTCGGACACGGCGGAGGCGGCGCACCTGCTCTTCTCGCTGGTGGCGCTCACCTGGTTTCCGATCGTCCACGGACAGACGTTCCTCAAGGCGCTCGGCCTCGATGCCCAGGCCCCTGACTTCGCCGAGCGGCGCAAGCGCCACCTCACCACGCTTCTCCTGGGTGCGCTCCGCGAGCGCGCCGGGAGCGGCGCCACCTGGATCCGATGATGACCCACGCCGTCATTCCCCCAGCCGAGACCTCGCGCCCCGAGCCCCCGGCCAAGCCGCCGGCGCTCGCCACCGTGCAGGAGGCCCGCGAGGTCGCGGAAGCCGCGCGGGAGCAGGAGTGGGCGGCGAGCTTCGTCCGCGAGCTCTTCGAGGGCCGGCTCCGGCTGGAGCTGATCCACCCCTTCCCCGAGCCCAGGCCGGAGGACGTCGCCAAGGCGAAGCCGTTCCTCGACCGGCTGGAGACGTTCCTGCGGGAGAAGGTCGACAGCGACCGCATTGATCGCGAGGGGAAGATCCCGCCGGAGGTGATCCGGGAGCTCCAGGACATGGGCGCCTTCGGGATCAAGATCGGCGAGGAGTACGGCGGGTTAGGGCTCTCCCAGCTCATGTACACCCGGGCCATCGCGCTGGTCACCAGCGTGGACGGCAACCTGACCGCCCTCCTCTCGGCGAGCCAGAGCATCGGCGTGCCGGTCCCGCTCAAGCTCTTCGGGACCGAGGCGCAGAAGAAGAAGTACCTCCCCCGCCTCGCCAGGGGCGCGATCTCGGCGTTCGCGCTGACCGAGGCGCACGTGGGGAGCGACCCGGCGGGGCTCGCCACGACGGCGAAGCTGAGCGAGGACGGCAGCCACTGGATCCTGAGCGGCGAGAAGCTCTGGTGCACCAACGGGACCGTCGCCGACCTGATGGTGGTAATGGCGCGGACCGGCCCGAAGCGCATCTCGGCGTTCATCGTGGAGACGGGCTGGCCGGGTGTGGAAGTGGTCCGGAGGCTCCACTTCATGGGTCTGAAGGCGATGGAGAACGGGCTGCTTCGCTTCCACGACGTCAGGGTACCGGCGGAGAACCTGCTCTGGGGCGAGGGAAAGGGGCTCAAGCTGGCGCTCATCACCCTCAACACCGGGCGGCTCACCATCCCGGCGGGATGCGTGGCGGGGGCCAAGCGAGCCCTCGAGATCTCCCGCCGCTGGGCGGCGGAGCGGGTGCAGTGGGGCCAGCCGGTGGGCAGGCACGACGCGATCGCCCAGAAGCTCGGGCGGATGGCGGCGGAGATCTTCGCGATGGAGGCCGTGGCGGAGCTGGGCTCGCTGCTCGCCGACCGCCCCCGCACCGACATCCGCCTGGAGGCCGCGATCGCCAAGATGTGGAACACCGAGGTCGGCTGGCGGATCGTGGATGACTGCCTCCAGATCAAGGGGGGCCGCGGCTACGAGACGGCGGATTCGCTCCGCTCCCGCGGCGAGCGGCCCGACCCGGTGGAGCGGATCATGCGCGACTGGCGCATCAATCTGATCTTCGAGGGCTCGAGCGAGATCATGCGGCTGTTCATCGCCCGCGAGGCGGTGGACACCCATCTCCAGGTGGCCGGCGACCTGGTCAACCCCAAGGCGTCCGCCGGGATGAAAGCCCGGGCCCTGGTCCGCGCCGGCCTCTTCTACGCGCGCTGGTATCCGAAGCAGTGGCTGGGCTGGGGCCGCTGGCCCCGCTACGCCGGGTTCGGCCCGCTCGCCACCCACCTGCGGTTCGTCAACCGCAGGTCGCGCAAGCTGGCCCGGAGCATCTTCCATGCGATGGTGCGCTTCGGACCCCGGCTCGAGAAGAAGCAGGCGGTGCTCTTCCGCATGGTGGAGATCGGGGCCGAACTGCTCGCGATCAGCGCGGCCTGCAGCCGCGCGGTGCTGCTGGGGAAGCGGAACCCGGCCGACCGCGGCCCGGTCGAGCTGGCCGATGTCTTCAGCCGCCAGAGCCGGCGCCGGGTGGACCAGCTCTTCCGGAGCGTGTTCGCCAACGACGACGACCGGACCTACCGGCTCGCGCAGAGTGTGCTCAAGGGGGAGAAGGCGTGGTTGGAGGAGGGCATGGTGCGACTGCCGTAGGACGGAGAGACGGAAAGACGGAAGGCGGGGCGCGGCGGGGGCCGCGCCCCGTCGCGTCTTGCGCGGACTAGATTTCGGAAGCATCCACCGGGACCAAGACGATGGCCATCGCCGAAGGCCGCACCCTCCCCTTCTCCGGCCCGGAGCAGATAGACCGGTCGGTGCTCGAGTCCTTCGACTACGAAGGTCCCGAGCAGGAGATCGTGACCGAGACGAACGAGTTCACCGCGGTCTGCCCCTACAGCGGGCTTCCGGATTTCGCCCGGCTCACCATCGCGTACACTCCGGACCGGCGGTGCGTAGAGCTCAAGAGCCTCAAGTACTACGTGACCAGCTTCCGCAGCGTGGGAATTTTCCAGGAGCATGCCACCGCGCGGATCGCCGAAGACCTCTACCGGCTGCTGGCCCCGCGGAAGCTCACGATCCGCACGGTGTACCACGTGCGGGGCGGATTCGAGACGACGTGCAGTGT
>DASYRI010000054.1:0-28233 GCA_036004545.1 Gemmatimonadales bacterium | reverse complement strand
CGATCGGCCCGGGCAAGTACCCGGGCCGGTTTCCTACAAGGGAACTCGGTCGAGGAGGCCGGACGCAGCAGGACGCCGCGGAACCCGGATCGAGGTGACGGGGGAAGTAGGCAGAGAGTGTGCCGGATCCGCGCGCGAGTGGACCGGTGACACAAGGTATTGGACCGCCATGGGTTCAGAGGGTGTCGCGCGGGGTAGGACCGTAGTCGACTGCACCACCTGCCGAGGGCAGGTTCGTAAAGTGCGGAGTTACAACGGGTTGGAGATCGGAGGAAATGTGGGGGCGTGTGCTACGGGCCGACTCGGACTCACAACGACCGGAAGGTGAAGAATCCATAAACGCCTGCCTGCCGGGATCTGAGGAGATGCTCCGAGCGGGCCACCCGTCCCTCTCCGCGAGATCTCCTTCAAGGTGTGGCCCGGCCTCCAGAGGACCTGCATGGCATGCGGTTAGAGCATGTGGAGCACCCGGTTGCCGGCGGACGGAGTGCGCGAGCTGGCCTCTGGGAACTGCCCTGGTCGACGTGGCCAGGGTTTCCGAAACGCCTAGCGTCAGAGCTTGCGGAACTCACAGGCAGTCGGAGACCTAGGAGCGATTTCGGATCTCTGCGACGATCAGGCCCATTAGTGTGACAGTCGAGATCAACAGGGGGACTGTTAGAGGGATTACCACGCCGATCATCCCGCCTATGCCAGCGGCCGCGATCGCCAACATTCCCAGGCCCAAAGGAGAAGGGAGCTGGCTCAGAAAGAAGCTGGTCACGCCAGTCGCTATTCCCCAGGGAACGGCGTTCATCTCATCTTTCTCCTCGCGGGTGACCAGGAGGGCGCCGGAGCGCCAACGTTGCACGGCAGTGACGACAATGACGGCGACGACCGAAATTGGCCATCGGAGGAATCCTGTGATCACACCTGCAACGATTGCCATGCTCCCCAGGCTCAGAAGGGCGCAGATCACATAAAGCACCCAGCGAGGCCACGACCCACCACCGCTCCCGCCCTGACCCCTCCGCCAAGTCCTCGGTGGCCGAGGCGGGCCTCCTTTGAACTTCCCGAGGCGACGGGGAGGTAATCGGGTGACCGGAGGCTGCTTAGTCGGCAAAGCTCAAGTTCCCTTGGTGCGACAAAGCCTAGTCATATCAACGACCTGCGCCTCTCCCGCGGAGCCACTCGGCGCAGTTGCGGCCTTGCCCTCGAGGCCAATTCTAGGGCAGCACCGCCTCCGTGGACAGCGCAACCGCGCCAGGCGGAGCCGGCAAGCCCAACCCCTAATTCTACACGGGGTCTCTGTCCGGTCTCGAAGGCAGGGTCCTTGCCATCTCATCGCTCTGTCCCTAGAGGCGCCCTGCTTAAGGCAACACGGCGCCCTAGAGTTACTCGAGTATCCCTGTGGCGCACCCAAGTGCAGTTCCCACGACGTACCCGCCCGCAAACGCACCGAGAACCTTGGCAACAGGGCTGGCCCATCTGGCGACCGTTGCCCCCAAATTGCTCCACAACCTTGCAGTTGCAGCCCGAGTGAGTAAAGCCCCTTCTCCAGGTCCAGAGTTTGAGGCCGCGATGATCGCATCAACGGTGGCTCTCACCGCCACGCGCTTGGCCACAATCTGTGCCGTATACCCACCCACCGTCAGGGTGGCTGAGCCTCCGCCAAAAATAGTCAGCGGAACTCCAAAGAAATCGAGACCGGTTTGGAGGTTACGGCTGAAGTATTGGCGGGATTCCTGGGGAGGGGAGAGCATGATGGCCCCGAGTCCTTGACTGTCTCCCCCGCTGCCCCCGCCACCAACAGCAATACGGTAAACCACTGGGCCAAACCTTCCTCACCCTCCTACACCAAACTCCAAGAAGCTCGGTGTCTCACTCATATTGGCAGAGAGGGTCTCCATCCGGTCGACCCCAGGAGTGTCGATTACTCTCTCCCCCAACCCCGTACCCAGGTGTAAACAGCGATTGGGAAGCCGAAAAACACTGCGAAGATCAGTACCGGCTTAATGAGATCGGGGCCCCATGCACGGGGCCCGCTCTTTTCGGCGAGGACGAGTATTCGAATGGCCGTGCTTATGGGCACCATAGCCAAGATCGCCACGAAGACTCGTCCCACGAAGTTCCTCGTGAGAGGAAATGCGAGGCCGACGATGATTCCCGCAAGCACCCAGCCGACGACATACGCCAACAGAATCCCCAGAAGCTCCCAGGCATGGGACGCCACCAGTTGCGGCCCCTTTAAGAGAAGTATTACCAAGGCAATGATGCAGTACGCCTTGGCGAAGAACCATCCAGTCTTCGCCATCTCGATGACGTCCCGCCATGGTCGCCAACGCCTAGTTCGGCGGTTCCGCTCAGTCATCAACGATCTGGAAGTCACAAACACCCCGCGCTGGTTGCTTTATCATAGGCTCTGGCGGTTCCAACCAACGGTGCTGCATCCTTGAAGGCCTCCCACAGGTCCACACCAGAAGGAGGAGAGGTCGCCTGCGCTCCGACGCTATACTCTCCCCCCGCCAAAAACGATTCCGCGGTTGCGTCCCGAACCGTCAACCACGCCCCTGCCTTCCACGCTTTACCCGCTCTGTACACCTCCAAGGCCCGCGGGAAGCCCCGGCGCATCATCGAAGCACCCTGCCTCATGAGGAGCCCGCCATACCTTGCCGCGGCGGCGGCTTCTCAGACGCCCGCGAGCCACAGGAAGTCCAGTGCACCGGATACCAAGAGGCTCGCAACGAGCGAATTGCAGCTTGGGCCCTCAGGCCCGACGTTCTTGCCGGAGGGAAAGCCCAAGCCCCCGCCCCCACCCCCACCTACTCCGGCTCCCACGCCGGATGGCAGCTCCCATCCTCCGCCTGACGACTCGGAATACCAGAACCCATACGAAGTAAGCGTCCCCACCCACGACCCATTCTGTTTGGTGAGCGTATAGACGGTTCCATAGATATACTCACAATCGGTTCCCGTGGGGTCTCGGCCATTCACCGGGTCGTTGTCCGCAAATACACTGGGGTTGATCCCCCTGCCGAGCCCGCCGAACGGCCCGGGCGAGTGCCCGGGCCGGTTTGCTTGGCACGGCCGGCCGGGGACCGGTAGCTTTCTCCCATGACGGGTTCTCACCCCGGCTTCCCGGGCAGCGATCTCATCGCGGCGGGGCTGGCGGATCTCGAGCTCGGCGCCGAGACGGTTCCCGCGCTGCTCGTCTCCATCGGCGCCCCCCGGCTCGAGGCGCTGGGCGTCCCGGTGGCGCGGGCCCTGCCGCACCCCGAGCACGCGCTGTACGAGCGCCTCCGGCGTGACGATCCCGACTCCGCCCACGCCCGCTACAACGCCCTGGTTCGCCGCCTGGTGAGCTTCGAGCGCGCGCTCGGATGCGCGCCAGCCGACCGGGACCGCATCCGTCGCTTCATGGCGGCCCTTGCGGCGGACGCACGCGAGGACGGGCGAGTGTACTTCACCGGCTTCGCCACCGCCGTGCTCTCGGGATGGCGGGAGAGCACGATTGACGTGGACCTCAAGCTGGTCCCCGAACAGGACTCCCTGCTCCGTGCCCTCCCCCGCCTGAAGGAGTCGCTCTCGCTCAACGTGGAGCTGGTGAGCCCCGATCACTTCATTCCGGTACCCGCGGGCTGGGAGGACCGCAGTCCGTTCCTCGAGCGGATCGGCTGCCTCTCCTACCACCACTTCGATCCCTGCGCTCAGCTGCTGGCCAAGATCGAGCGCGGCCACGGTCAGGACGTGATCGACGTGCGGGAGATGCTGCGGCGCGGATTCGTCGAGCGGGCCCGAGCGCTGGAGTACTTCCGCCGCCTGGAGCCCGAGCTCTACCGCTATCCGGCCATTGATCCGCCCGCGTTCCGGCGGGCGGTCGAGTCGGCCCTGGCGTGGAGGGAATCCGGTTAGCGCCTGGAGCGCCTAGGGAGCTTGATACCCGGGACCTCGAATCACCTTGCCCGGCAGGGCGCCGGTGTACTTGCCGTCTTCCAGGACCACGACGCCGTTCACCAGCACGAACCGGATCCCCTCGGAGGGCAGGGTCGGCTCGGCGAAGGTGGCCCGGTCCCTGACGGTCAGGGGATCGAGCACCACCAGGTCGGCGGCGAGCCCGGGAGCGAGCCGGCCCCGGTCGTAGGCCATGACCTCGTTGGCCGGGACGGCGGTCATCCGGTGGATGGCGCCCTCCAGGCTCAGGACGCCCAAGTCGCGGACGTAGCGGGCCAGCACCCGGGGAAAGGCGCCGTAGCCCCGGGGGTGCACCGCGAAGCCGGTGGCCGCGGGCCCCGCGTCGGTGTCGAAGGAGACGAATTCCTCCCGCATCGCCTTGATCTTGTTGGCCTCGGACATGCTCTGGGGCATGGCGAAGGCCTCCGACTGGGCGATCTCGAAGAAGACGTCCCAGGGGTCCTTGCTCATCGCCCGGGCGATGGCGCCGATGCTCTGCCCGTTGGAGCTCGCGTACTGGGGCAGCTTGAGCCCGGCGACCACGATGCGGTCCCAGTCCCTGCCGGCATGGGCGTACCAGTTCTCCCAGCCGCCCAGCGTCTCCATCTCCCGCCGCATCTCCGCCCGGATCTTCGGGTCGGCCAGCCGCTTCATCAGCTCCGCCTGGCCCTGGGCCGCGTGCCGCGGATGCAGCAGCGCCCGGATGCCCAGCCCGTTGTTGATGTAGGGATAGACGTCGGCGCCCACCTGCATTCCCGACGCGCGGGCGGCTTTGATCCGGGCCAGGGCCAGGTCCATCTTGGGCCAGTTGGCCTGGCCCGCCGTCTTCAAGTGATAGATGTGGACCGGGGTGCCGGCGGCCTGGCCGATGCGCAGCGCCTCATCAATGGCCTCCAGCAGGCGGTCCCCCTCGTTCCGCATGTGGCTGAAGTAGCGCCCACCGGACTGTCCCGCCACCCTGGCCAGCTCGGTGATCTCCTGCTCCGAGGCGTAGACAGCCGGGGGGTAGATCAGCGAGGTGGAGAGCCCGATCGCGCCGGCCTCCATCGCCTCCCGCACCAGGGCGCGCATCCGGTCCAGCTCCTCCGGCGTGGCCTGGCGGTCCACATCGCCGATCACGATCTGGCGGACCTGGGTATGCCCCACGGTCTGGACCATGTTCATGGGCATCCCCGCCGCGTCCAGCCTGGCGAAGAACTCCCGCATGGTCTTCCAACCCTTCTCCCTGGCCTCGGCGTCGGAGAGGGGCGCGTCGCTGTCCCCCTCGCCGGCGTTGATGGTGGTGATGCCCTGGGAGAGAAGGTTGAAGGCGCTGGCGGGGTCCTTGAGGAACGGCGCGGCGGTCTGGCCCATCATGTCGATGAAGCCGGGGGCGACGACCATCCCCGCCGCGTCGATCACCCGTTTCGCCGGGACCGCGCGCAGCCGTCCCATGGCGGCGATCCGGCCGTCCCGCACGGCGATATCGCCGACATACCAGGGCGCGCCGGTGCCGTCCACCACCCGGCCGTTCCTGATCAGCAGATCGTATTGCTGGGCCGGCAGCGCCGATGCGCCCGACAACGTGATCCACAGAGGAATCCACAGCTGACGCGGATGACGCGGAGAGCGGACAAAAGGAGCGCGATTCGGCACGGGCATACGATATGTCATAGAGGGGGACTCTGACATGTCATCGGGTACGAAAACGCAGCCCCGCTCCACCCGCCGGCCCTCAGAACCCGATGAACGGAATCCTGATCCCGCCGGTGAATCGCAGGTCGTGCTGGGTCTTCCCGCTCGTCTTGGTGCCGTTCACGTCGAACGACGCACTATAGAGGTAGTCCTCCGCCCCGACGTGGACCGCGAGCAGCGGCCCGATCCGGATCCCCGCCGACGCGCCCAGCACGCCGCCCACATCGGTGCCGGCTTCGATCGGGCTCGGGGTGCCGTCGCTGCTCTCCTTGAAGCTGTGGCGCACCGCGCCCACGCCGCCGCTCACGCCGAGCCAGAAGGGGCTGGTGCGGGGGATGAGGTACACGGTGAGCTTCCCGCTCCCGGTCAGGATCTTCACGTCGGTGTTGACGCTGGCGCCGCTGCTCGTGAAATCGAACGAGCCGGGCGAGTAGCCGACATCGCCCTCGATCCCGATCCGCGCGCCTAACCCGATGCCGACCCGGCCGCCGAAGGCCACGGCGGCGGAGAGCTTGGTGACCTGGTTGTTGTAGTCGAGCAGGTCCGTGGTCGGGACCAGCACGCCGATGTACGGCGTGATCGAAAAACCGGTGCGCGCCGCGGGCGCACCGGCCTGCGCGGCGAGCGGGGCGGCGGCCAGCATGGCGGCGAAGCAGGCGGCGGAGCGCGGGCGCATGGTGCAACTCCTGGCGGAAGGTTCGGGTCGGGCTCGGAGCGACTAAATTATAGCCCCCCTACCGAGCCAGAGAGAGCCGGGCCGTGGCCATGGTCGAGTGGCGCGAGTATCCCTTGCCGGAGAACGGGCGGCACGGCCGCACCCGGGTCACCCTGCGGGCCGCGCGCGGCGTGTGGAGCGCCGCGCTGCGCAACGCGCGCGATCTCCTGGTGGCCCTCCCCCCGTCCTACGCCGAGGGCGGCCGCTACCCCGTCCTATATATGCAGGACGGCCAGAACCTCTTCGACCCCGCCACCAGTCACGCGGGTGACTGGGGGCTTCTGGCCCAGCTCGACCGGCTGGCGGATCGTGGGGTCGAGGCGATCGTGGTCGGGATCCCCAACGCGGGCCGGGGGCGCCGCTACGAGTATTCCCCGTTCCGCGATCCGGTCCAGGGCGGCGGCGGCGGCGACCGCTACCTCGCCTTCCTGACCGGCACGGTGAAGCCGCTGGTGGACGCCTCGTTCCGGACCCTGCCGGCCCGCGGGCACACGATCATCGCGGGCTCCTCGCTCGGCGGGCTGATCAGCCTCTACGCGCTCTGGCGTCACGCCGGGGTGTTCGGCGCGGCGGGAGTGCTGAGTCCGGCCCTCTGGTACGCCGGCCGCGCGGTGCTCCGCTACGTGGAGCGTACCGCCCCGCAGGCCACCGGCCGGGTGTACCTCGACGTGGGGGCCGCGGAAGGCGACGGCACCCTGGCCGACGCCCGCGCGCTCCGGGACATCCTGGTCGGCGCGGGTTACGCCGAGCGGGGGGAGCTCCGCTATCTCGAGGACGGGTCGGGCGAGCACCACGAGGCCGACTGGGGGAGGCGGTTCGGGGAGGCGGTGCCGTTTCTCATAGGGGCTGGGGAGCTGGGGAGCTCGGGAGCTGGGGAGACAGCAATTCCCCCTGGCCCCCCAGCTCCCTAGCTCCCTAGCTCCCTAGCTCCCTGGCTCCCTGCCTCCCTCCCATGCACCACTCCCACGAGTCCTGGATCAGCCCCGCCCTCGGCCGCGACATGGCCGTCGAGGTCTTCGGCCACGCCGGCGCGCGGGTGCTGGTCTTCCCCACCACGATGGGGAGCTGCTACGAGTGGGGCGACCGGCGGATGCACGAGGTGCTCGCCGACCATCTCGAGAACGGCTGGATCCAGCTCTTCTGCGTGGACCACGTCCACGACGAGAGCTGGTACGACAAGGGACGCCACCCCGGCGCGCGCGCCTGGCGCCACCTCCAGTACGACCACTACCTTCTCACCGAGCTCCTTCCCTTCACCGAGGGGCGGAACCCGAATCCGTTCGTCATCACCGCCGGCGCGAGCTTCGGGGCGTATCACGCGGCCTGCTTCGGCCTCCGGCACCCCGAGCGGGTCCACCGGATCGTCGGGATGAGCGGGATGTACGACATCAAGAGCATGACCGAGGGGTACTCCGACCTCAATGTCTACAGCTGCAACCCGATGGACTTCATGCGATTCGAACACGATCCGGCCCGGCTCGGCGGGTTCCACCGCCAGGACATCATCCTGGCGATCGGCCGGGAGGACCCCTCCTACGCGAACAACGTCGAGTTCTCGGGGATCCTCTGGAGCAAGGCCATCGGCAACGCGCTCCGGGAGTGGGACGGGTGGGCGCACGATTGGCCGTATTGGGAGAAGATGATTCGGCTGTATATCGGGGGGCATGATTAGGAGCTCCACACATGACTACGAAGATCGGGATAATCGTCGGCCGCGAATGGTCCTTCCCCCCAGCCTTCATCGAGGAGGTGAACCACCGCGACCAGGGGGTCACCGCTGAATTCGTGAAGCTCGGCGCGCCGCGCATGGACGACCCCGCCGAGTACCGCGTCATCATCGACCGGATCTCCCACGAGGTGCCGTTCTACCGGACCTTCCTCAAGCACGCCGTGCTCCGGGGCACCACCGTGGTCAACAACCCGTTCATGTGGAGCGCGGACGACAAGTTCTTCGGCGCCACCCTCGCCACTTCGCTCGGCCTGGCGAGCCCCAGAACCGTGCTGCTGCCCAACAAGGACTACATCCCCGGGATCGTGCACACGGAGTCGCTCCGGAACCTGGCGTTCCCGCTCGACTGGCAGGAGGTCGTGGACCACGTCGGGCTCCCCTGCGTCCTCAAGGACGCCCACGGCGGGGGCTGGAAGTCGGTGTACGTCTGCCACAGCAAGGACGAGCTGCTGCACTGCTACGACCAGTCGGGGCTGCTCACGATGATCGTGCAGGAATTCATCGAGTGGGAGGAGTTCGTCCGCTGCCTCTGCCTCGGCCAGGACGAGATCTACCCGATGCAGTACGATCCCCGGGAGCGGAAGTACCACGCCGGGCTGGATTTCCTCCCCGGCAAGCTGATGCAGCGGGTGATCGCCGATTCCCGCACCCTGGTTCGGGCGCTCGGCTACGATATGAATTCGATGGAATGGGCGATCCGCGGCGGCGTCCCCTACGCCATTGACTTCATGAATCCCGCGCCGGACATGGACATCTATTCGCTCACCCCCGCGCACTTCGAATGGGCCGTGACCCACATGGCCGACCTGGCGATCCGGCTGGCCAAAGCCAGGCCCGCGGCTCCCAGGCCGTCGTGGGAGAGCTTCCTCCAGGGGCGGAAGCCGGCCGCGAAGCCCGCCACGAAGGCCCGCGCCAGGCGCGCCGCGCCGAAGACAGGCGCCTGACCGGGGATGGCCGTCTCCGGGGCCGCGAGACCCACCGCTGCCATCGCGGCGGACCAGGACGCGAATCGCTCGGCGATCGCCGCGTGGCACGAGGCGCTCACGCCCGAGCTCGCCCTGGAATCGTGGGCCTGGCTCACCGGCCAGCTCGAGCGCCGCGGCCTCTTCTTCGGCGACCGGCCCCTCTGCACCGTGCTCCGGCCCCGGTTCCTCACCCCGGCGGAGTACGACCTCCTCCGGACCCGGATCGGAATCCTCCTCCGCGCCTTCGATACGGCGCTCCGCGCCGCGCTCGCCGACACCGCGGTGCTGGACCAGTTCCGCCTGGACGAGTCCGAGCGAGCGCTCGCGCTGGAGGAGCCGGGGATCCCGGCGTCGCCGGTGTCGCGGGTGGACGCGTTCTTCGACGCCGCCGACGGCCGGCTCCGGGTGACCGAGTACAACGCCGAGACTCCCGCCGGATCCGCGTACGGCGACGCGCTCAGCGAGCTCTTCCTCGCGATCCCGGCGGCGCGCGGTTTCCTCCGCACCCACGCGATGCGCCCGCTCCCCGCGGCGCCCCACGTGCTCCACGCGCTGCTCGGCGCCTGGCACCGGTGGTCGGGCCGCCGCGACCTCCCGGTGATCGGCATCCTCGACTGGAGCGACGTGCCGACCCGGAGCGAGTTCGTGCTCTTCCAGGAGTACTTCGCCCGGATGGGGGTGCGGGCGGTCATCGCCGACGTGCGCGACTGCGCGCTGATCGGCGGCCGGCTGGTCGCGGCGGGGAATCCGGTTGATCTGATCTACAAGCGGGTGCTGATCTCCGAGCTGCTGGAGCGCTGCGGGATGGACCATCCGGTGGTGCGCGCGGTCCGTACCGGCGCCGTCTGCATGGCGAACCCGTTCCGCTGCAAGATCCTCCACCAGAAGGCGTCGCTCGCCGTGCTCTCCGACGAGCGGAACGCCCGCCTCTTCGGCGCTGCGGAGCGGGAGGCGATCGCCGGGCAGGTGCCGTGGACCCGGGTGGTGGAGGAGCGGAAGACGATCGCGGGTGGGGAGACGATCGACCTGGTGCCGTGGATCGAGCGGCACCGCGAGCGGCTGGTCCTGAAACCCAACGACGAGTACGGCGGCGCCGGCATCGTGCTCGGCTGGGAGGTGGACGACGCGGCATGGAGCGCCGCCCTCCGCACCGCGCTCGCCGAGCCGTTCATCGTGCAGGAGCGGATCGGCCTGCCGAGCGAGAGCTTTCCGAGCGTGGCGGACGGGAAGCTGGTGTACGCGGACCGGATCGTGGACACGGCGCCGTTCGTCTTCGGCGGGGCGTACGTGGACGGCTGCCTCACCCGGGTGAGCACCGCGGCGCTGGTCAATGTCACCGCGGGCGGGGGGAGCACGGTGCCGACGTTCGTAGTAGAAAGGAGATAGCGAGTAGCGAGAAGCGAGGAGGGAACAGCCTTTCCCTTCTCGCTACCTCCTCCTCGCTACCTCCTCAACCGGGAGCCCCATGAAGCCACCATCTCTCACGATCGGCATCGAAGAAGAGTACCAGATCATCGACCCCGTCTCCCGGGAGCTCCGCTCCTACATCACGGAGATCCTGAAGGAGGAGTCGCTGGTGCTGGGCGAGGTGAAGCCGGAGCTTCACCAGTCCATGGTCGAAGTGGGCACCAGAGTCTGCCGCACCCCCGCCGAAGTGCGCGCGGAGCTGCTGCGGCTGCGCCGGCTGGTGATGGACCTCGCCGCGAAGAAGGGGCTCAAGGTGGCCGCGGCGGGCAGCCACCCCTTCTCGTCGTGGCAGGAGCAGGAGATCACGCCGCTCGACCGGTACCTGGGAGTCCGGGAGGACCTCCAGGACCTGGCTCAACGGCTGCTCATCTTCGGCACCCACGTCCACGTCGGGATCGAGGACCGGGACTTCCTCATAGACGCGATGAACGTGGCCCGTTACTTTCTACCTCACGTGCTGTGCCTCTCCACCAGCTCCCCGTTCTGGATCGGCCGCCGCACCGGCCTCAAGTCCTACCGGAGCGTGGTCTTCCGCTCCTTCCCCCGCACCGGGGTTCCGGGCTCGCTCGGCTCCTGGGCGGAATTCGAGAGCGTGGTGGACGTGATGGTGGCGACCGGCTCGATCCCGAACGCGTCCAAGATCTGGTGGGACGTCCGGCCCAACTGGAACTACCCCACGCTGGAGTTCCGGGTCTGCGACGTCTGCACCCGGGTGGACGAGGCGGTGTGCGTCGGCGCGATCTTCCAGGCGATCATCGCCAAGCTCTGGAAGCTCCGCCGCGACAACCTCTCGTTCCGCCAGTACCCGGTGGCGTTCATCGAGGAGAACAAGTGGCGGGCGCTGCGCTACGGGCTCGACGGCAAGCTGATTGACTTCGGCAAGGGGAAAGAGGCGCCGGCCCGGGAGCTGATCCGCGAGATGCTCGAGTGGTTCCTGGACGACGTGCTCGACGAGCTGGGGAGCCGGAAGGAAGTGGAGTACGCCTACCGGATCCTCGATCACGGCACCAGCGCCGACCGCCAGCTGGCCGAGTTCGGCAAGACCGGCGACCTCAAGACCGTGGTGGACCTGCTCATCCGCGAAACCGAAGACGGAGCGGCCGGGTGACGCGTCCGCTGATCGGCATCCCGGCCCAGACCCTTCAGGCGATCGACCACATCCCCGCGGGGCTCCCGCACTCGTGGGTGATGAACTCGCGCTATTCCCTCGCGGCCGCCTCGATGGGCGCCGTGCCGGTCATGCTGCCGCTCTTCCACGAGGACCCGGAGACTCTCCGCGCCCTCTACGACCGGCTCGACGGAGTGCTCCTCGCCGGGGGGGTGGACGTGGACCCGGCCGCCTTCGGCGAGGCGCCGCATCCCCGGCTGGGCCGGACCGACCCGGCGCGGGACGCGGTCGAGCTCCGGCTGGCGACCTGGGCGGTGGAGGACCGGAAGCCGCTCCTCGGCCTCTGCCGCGGCCTCCAGGTCCTGAACGTGGCGCTGGGCGGCTCGCTCTGGCAGGACATCGAGGCGCAGGTGGACGGCGCCATCAAGCACGATTATCTCCCCACCGCGGGTTATGCCCGCGACTATCTCGCCCACCCGGCGCTCCTCGCCGGGGACTCGCGGCTCGCGGCCGCCTTCGGCGCTCCTTCCATCCGGGTGAACAGCATGCACCACCAGGCCATCAAGGTTCTTGCACCCGCGCTCCGGCCCGCCGCGCGCGCCCCCGACGGCCTCATCGAGGGGGTCGAGTCGGGCACCGAGCACTTTCTGGTGGGGGTGCAGTGGCACCCGGAGATCTTCGAGCCGACCGATCCGGGGACCCAGCGGCTGTTCCGGAGCTTCGTGGAGGCGGCGCGCCGCGCCGCCGGGAGGGCCTGACGCCATGCGCGCCTCCGCCGCGCTCCTCGCGTCGTTCGTATTCGCGCAACTCGCCCCGCCGCTCCCCGGAACGCCGCTCGGCGCCGCTCCGCTCGCCGCCCAGCACCTGGTCCCCGATTCCCTCTTCCGCACCCGCGCGCCGGCGCGGCCGGTTCTGCGGGTGTGGGAAGCCGGCCTCGTGGTGGGACTCACCGCGGGCGCCGTGGCCATTGACCAGAGCGTGCGGAACGACGCCCAGGAAGAACGCACCGGCTTCCGGAACCACCTCTCCGATTTCGGCAACGCGTTCGGCAACAAGCTCTACGTCTACCCCGCGCTCGTGGCGGGCACGCTGGGCGGCCTCGCGGTCCACTCGAAGGGCCTGACCCGGGTGAGCTGGCGCGCGCTCGAGGCCACCGCGCTCGCGGGCGCCTCGGTGGAGATCGTGAAGACCGCGGTGGGCCGGCGCCGCCCCGACGTCTCCCCGGAGGACGCGTTCACCTTTCGCGGCTTCACCCTCAAGGACAACTCCTTTCCGTCCGGACACACCGCGATCGCCTTCGCGCTCGCCACCTCGCTCTCGCGCGAGACCGGCGACCGCTGGAGCGACGCGGGCTTCTACACGCTCGCGACACTCACCGCGCTCTCCCGGGTGAACGACGACCGGCACTGGCTCTCGGATACGGTCTTCGGCGCGGCCTTCGGGATCGTCTCGGCGCGCCTGGTCGAGCGGTGGCACCGCCCGCTCATCGTGGGGCCGGGGGTGGTCGGGGTGAGCGCGACGTTCTGACGAACAGCGTCAACGCTGGTCATCACCGCCGCATCGCCCCGGCCCGGCTGCCACCCTTCCTCAACTTCCCGCAACAATTCACGGCGGCCGGCCCGGCACGCGCGTTGCACTGATTTGGAGGCAGCCGGTAGCCCATAGCCGATAGCCGATAGCCGCGGAGCGACGCGAAGCCTGCCTTCCCCGCGGTGTAAGTTATCCGGGTAAACGCGTCCCCCGTCGGCAGCCGCGCCCCCGCGGCCCTCACCTCGGACCGAATCCATGCGAGCCCTCTACACCCTCGGCCTCCTGTACGTGGCCCTCTGCGGCGCCCTGCTCTGGGCCGGCCGCCCGGGCCCGGTCACCGGTTCGGCCCCGGTTGCCGCGCCCCACGGGCCGGTGACGGCGATGCCCGGGCCGGAGTGGTTTCAGCGGATGAAGCCGTTCTGCAATCCGGTCGAGGTCGAGACCCAGCTGCGCTTCGTTCCCCCGCCGCCGGGATTCGAAGGCGCGGCGTACGGCGCCGGCTGCTTCGCCCTGGCGGGAAAGATTGATCGGGCCCGCGAGCTGATCGCGGCGCTGGACGCCGACGGGCGGCTCCGCGCGGCCAACATCGTCTTCGACCTGGGGCATCCCGTGGCCGACGCCGGGGACGACAAGTCCGCCGGGCCGATCATGGCGCTGGTGGTCGAGTTCTCGCCCGACAACTACATGGCGCTGTACCACGCCGGCGCCTCGGAGTTCATCCTGGGCCAGTCCGACCTCGCGCGGCAGCACCTGACCAGGTTCCTGGACCTCTACCGGCAGAACGACGGCTGGCGCAGCAACGCCATCGACATGCTCGCCAAGCTCGACAAACAGTGACCGCGCCGGCGGCGCCCTACCTGAGCGCGGGGAGCGTCCTCGGCGGGCGCTACGAGATCGTCCGGGAGCTGGGCCGCGGCGGCTATTCCATCGTCTACCTGGCCCGGGACCGGCAGCTCGACACCGACGTCGCCGTCAAGCTGCTGGTTCCGCCGCCCGCCGCGGCGGCGCTGGCGCGGGAGCGGATGCGGCGCGAGGTCCAGGCGGTGCGCGGCCTCTCCCACGCCAATATCGTCGCGGTGCACGACTTCGCCGACGACGGCCCGTGGAGCTTCATCGTGATGGAGTACGTGGCCGGCCCCGACCTGGCGGAGCGGGTGCGCCGGCGGGGACCGCTCCTCCCCGAAGAGACGGTGCGGCTGGGAAGGGACGTCGCGGCCGGGCTCGCCATGGCCCACCGCCACGGCGTGCTCCATCGCGACGTCAAGCCGCAGAATATCCTCCTCGACCCCGACGGGCGCGCGCGGCTCACCGATTTCGGCTCGGCCCGCCTCGACGGGGTCACCGGAGTAACCCGCACCGGCGGCATCGTGGGCACGCTCGACTACCTGGCGCCGGAGCTGCTCGTCGGGCGGCGCGGGGACGGCCGGGCCGATCTCTATGCCCTCGGCCTCACCATCTACTTCGCGCTCACCGGGCGGCTCCCCGAGCGGCCGAGCGGGCACCTGCCGGTCCCCGCGAGCCCGGAAGGCCACCGGCCGTCGCGGGCCGAGGCAGGGAACGGCTCGGCGAAGCCGCCGCCGTGGCTCGACGAGCTGGTCGCGCACGCCACGACCGCGGCGCCGGAGCGGCGCTTCCCGTCCGCGGCTTCGATGGAGGAAGCGCTCGCGGCCGGCGGAGCGGGCGCCCGGCCCGGCGCGATCTCCACGGCGCCGGTAGCGCGCTGCGCCCTCTGCGGGGAAGCTGAGCCCTTCGGCGTGGGGGTCTGCGTGCGCTGCGGCGGCTCTTCCCCGCACGCCGCCGATCGCGTCATCGTCGTGCGGCCTCCGCCGCGCGGCCGCGAACGGGAGGCGGTCCGCATGGCGGTGCGCGAGCTCCTCGGCGACCGGGTGGACGCCGGCGCCGCGGACGCCGCCGCGCTGGGGGAGCGCGCCTTGCTGCGGGTCCCCGCGACGAGCACCGGCACGGTCCTCGAGCACCTCGCCGGGCGTGGCGTCCCCGCCCGCGCGGTCCTCGCGGCCCGGGTCTGGACCGCGCTTCCGCTCCGTTTCTACGGGCTGACCATGGCCATGGTCGTGGTGGGGGCGGCGGCGGGCACGGTCGTCTCGGTGGTCGGCTGGGCGAGCCCGGTGGTGGCCGCGCTCTGGGGCGTGATGGCGGTCCGGGAAATCCGCCGGCCCGCGCTCGCGGCCGTCGGGGTCGCGACACCGCTGCCCCCCGACGTGGAGCGGGAGATCATCGAGGCGCTGACCGAGCTGCCGCCCGGCACCGCCAAGGAGCTCCTCGCCGACGTGGTCCGGGTGGGCCAGCGGGTGGCGGGGTCGGTTGGGGCCGGAGCGCCCGACGCCGAAGAGCGGACCGGCGATGTGGGTCGGCTGCTCGCCGGGGCGAGCCGCGCGGCCCGCCAGGTGGCGGGGATGGACGAGAGTCTCGGCCGGCTCGAGCGGCGCGCCGACACCTCGGCCGATGTCGGACTGCTCGAAGCCATTGACGTGCTGGAGCGCGGCCGCGACCGGCTGGTGCAGGAGCTGCTCCTGGTGCTCACCGCGCTGGGCCGCACCCAGGGACGGCTCGCCGGCGCGAGGGCGGAGGACGGCCTCGCGGCCCTCGCGGCGGAGCTGGAAGGCACCCTCTCGGCGCAGGCGACCGCGGAGAAGGAGCTCGAAGAGTACCTCGTGGCGGGCTGAGCGGCGGCGGGAAAAGCGTCAACAGTCAACAGCAACGGTCAACGGGACCTGCCGCACGCCCTAACGTCTTCGCGTCATTCCGTCATTCCGTCATTCCGTCTTTCCGCCCTTGCGTCTTTGCGTCTTTGCGTCATTGCGTCTTTGCGTCTCGCTTCAGCGCCCCGATGGCCTCCAGTCCAACCGGTAGAAGCAGCAGCGTCACCAGCGTGCTGAGCGTGAGGCCGCCCAGCACCGCGACCGCGAGCGGCCGCTGCAATTCCGCGCCCGCGCCCAGCCCGAGGGCCAGGGGAAAGAGCCCCGCGAGGGTGCAGAGCGTGGTCATGAGGATCGGCCGGAGCCGGAGCCGTCCGGCCCGGAGCAGCGCCTCGCGCGGCTCGAGGCCGTCGCTCGGAGCGCCCCCCGCGCCCCCCAGGCCTCCCCCTCCCGGCGCGCGGAACCGCTGCGCCGCGTCGAGCAGGATGATCCCGTTCTTGACGATGAGCCCGATCAGGAGGATCAGGCCCATGAAGGTTGAGACGTTGAACGGGACGCCGGTAACGTAGAGGGCGAGCAGCGCGCCGGTGAGTCCGAGCGGCGCCGCGAGCATGATGGCCAGCGGGCCTCGGAACCCGCCGAATTGCGCCACCATCACCAGGAGCACCGCCCCCGCGCCGAGCCCGAAGACGAGCAGCAGCTGGCCGAACGACTCCCGCTGCCGGGCGTACTGTCCCCCGTACTCGAGCACCACACCGGGGGGGAGCGGCATCCCGTCGAGCCGCCGCCGCACGCCCTTCATCACCGTCCCGAGCGACGAGGTGCTCGGGTCCACGTCGGCCGTCACCGCGGTATAGGGCCGCAGGTTCTCGCGGGTGAGCTCGGCCGCATCCGCGGTATCGTGTACCCTGCCTAACCCGCCGAGCGGCGCCCAGCCGCCGGGCCCGATGATCGGGAGCCGCGACAGGACCCCGGCATCGAGCCGCAGCGAGTCCGGGAGTCGCACCCGGATCGGCACCAGCCGGTCCGGCTCCCGGACGTCGCCCGCGTCCGCGCCGAACATGGCGCCGTGCGCCTGCTCCGCCGCCTCGCCGATGGTGAGGCCGAGCCGCGCCACCCGCACCGGATCGAGGTCCACCCGGAGCTCGGGCAGGTAGCCCTGCACCCCGTTGAAGCGGTCCACCAGTCCCGGGATCGAGTCCACCGCCGCCGCCACCGCGCGCGAGGAGCGCTCCGCCGTGGCGAGATCGGGATGGAACAGCTTGATCTCCACCGGAACGGGATCCCCGGCGAGGTCGCCGATCAGGTCGGCCAGGATCTGCATGAACCTGACCCGCACCGACGGGACCTCGGTCTCGATCCGCTCCCGCACCCGGTTCATCACCTCGTAGACGTCGGCACGCCGCCGGGAGCTCGGCGTGAGCAGCACCGTCATGTCGCCCCGGGTGGGCGCGGTCGCGAAGAAGCCCAGCTCGCTCCCGGTCCGCCGGGTGAACGTCCCGACGTCGGGATCGGCGCGGAGGATCCGCTCGATCTGTCCCACCAGGCGATCGGTCTCCGGGAGCGAGGCGCCGGTGGGAGCCCAGTAGTCGAGGATGAACCCCCCCTCGTCCATGTCCGGCATGAAGCCGGTGCCGATGGTGCGCGAGAGCACGACGAGCAGTACCGCGGCACCCGCCGCGAAGAGCCCGGTGAGCCCGCGCCGCGCGAGGAGCCCCCGGAGCGTGCGCTCGTGGAGCCGGAGCAGCGGCTCGAGGGAGAGCCGGAGCCGGGGCCGCACCTCCTCCACCCGGTGGCCGCGGCGGGAGAGCCACTCGCCCGCGAGGTTCGGGATCAGCGCCATCGCGAGCACCAGCGACAGGAGCACCGCGATGGCGAGCGCGAGCGAGAACGACCGGAAGAACTGGCCGACCACCCCCTCGAGCAGGCCGAGCGGGGTAAAGACTACCACCGTCGTGAGGGTCGAGCCCGCGACCGGCGCGATGATCTCGTCGGTGCCGCGGCGGATCACCTCGGCCGCCGGCTCGCCCGGGTGCAGCGCGAGGTTCCGCTCCACGTTCTCCACCACGACCACCGCGTCGTCAATGATGAGCCCGATCGCGACCGCGAGTCCTCCCAGCGACATCAGGTTGAGCGAGTCGCCGAAGAGGGCGAGGCCCACGAACGTCCCCGCGATGGTGAGCGGGATCGAGACCCCGGCGATCAGGGCCACCGCCGGCCGGCCGAGGAACAGAAAGAGCACCAGGATCGCGAGCACGCCGCCCACCACCATCGCGTCCCGCACGCTCCCGATCGAGCCGCGCACCAGCGCGGCCTGATTGTACACCAGCATGAGCTTGACGCCGCCGGGCAGCAGCGGGCGGATCGCGGCCACCGCCTCGGTCACTCCGCGCTCGACCCGGAGCATGTTGCCCGCGGGCTGCCGCGAGACGTTGAGGAGCGCGGCGGGCTCGCCGTTGCCGCGGGCGAGCTGGAAGAGGTCCTGCACCCCGTAGCGCACGCTGCCGAGATCGGCAACCCGCACCGGCCGGTCGCCGGCGCGGCGCACCACGATCCGGCCCACCGCGTCCGGGGTCGCGGCGAGCCCCGAGACGATCACCCCGAACTGCCGGTATTCGCGGTCCACCCTTCCCGCGGCGGTGAGCTGATTCGAGGCGACGATCGCCCGCGCCACCTCCCGCACCCCCAGCCGCTCGGCGATGAGCCGGGCCGGGTCGAGCACCACCGACACCTCGCGCACCAGCCCGCCCGCCACGTCCACGCCCCCCACGTCGGGCAGCCGGGCGAGCCGGGGGCGGATCAGGTACTGGGCCAGGTCACGGAGCAGCACCGGATCGCCGCCGGTGAGCTCGTATTGCATCATGGGAAAGACCGAGGGGGTGAGCCGCTCCACCTGTATCTTGAGGCCCTCGGGAAGCGAGCCCTGGATCGCCGCGACGCGGCCCTGCACCTGCTGCAGCGCGTACTGCATGTCGGAGCCGGGACGGAACTCGAGGGAAAGCTCCGCCGAGCCGCGCACGGTGCGGCTGCGGATCCGGCGGAGGTCGATGGCCCCGCTTACCGCCTCCTCGAGCGGCCGGGTGACCGCGACCACCATGCCCTGGGGCTCGATGGTGCCGCCCAGCGCGATCACCACGACGCGGGGGAACACGGCCTCGGGGTACGCGCCGGCGGGAAGCGTGCGCATCGCCTGGATCCCACCCGCGGTGAGCAGCGCCACGCCGAGGTACACGGCGGCGCGATGCCGCTGGAAGAGCCCGGTGAGGCTCACGGCTTCCGGGGAGCCGGCGGCGCGCGGGCCGCGGCGGGCGAATGCGAGCCGGACGGCGAGGGCGGCGCGGAGCCCGAGGGCACCACCCGCATCCCGTCCGCGAGCCCGAACGCGCCGGTTGTCACCACCCGCTCGCCGGCCGAAAGCCCCCGCACGATCTCGGCGCGTCCGCCCCGCCGGACCCCGGCGGCCACCGTCCGAGCGTGCGCCACCGAGTCGGCGCCCACCACGAACACGGTGAGCGAATCGCCCAGGACCACCAGCGCCGAATCGGGAATGACCAGCGCCTCGTGCCGGGCGCCCACGCTCACGATCGCGGTGGCCCCCGCGCCGGACCGGAGCCCGCCGCCCGCCCCTTCCCGCCCGCCGGCCGGGTCAGGGATCCGGATCACCACCTGGCCCGCATTGGTGAGCGAGTCCACCGCGGGCGCCACCGCCGCCACCCGGCCGGCATAACCCGCCGAGTCGCCGTCGGCGCGCACCCGGGCCGGGGCGCCCACTCGGATCCGCCGGAGCTCGGCCGCGGGCACCGCGGCGAGGAGGTCGAGGGTCGTGCCGCCGATCACCTCGACCAGCGGCGCGCCCGCGTCCACCCGCTCGCCCGGGTGCACCAGCACCCGCTGCACCCCGCCCCCGAGCGGGCTGGTCACCCGCGCCCGCTCCAGCAGCCGGGCCGCGGCCCGGGCGGCGGAGCGCGCGCTGGTCGCCTCGGCGGCCTTCTCGTCGGCCTGGCGTTTCGAGGTGATCCCCTCCCGGAGCAGCTCCTCCTGCCGCGCGGCCTCGCGCCCGGCGATCTCCGCCTGGGCGGCGAGGGTCTGCGCCTCCTTCTCGAGCTCCGGCACGTCGAGCTCCACCAGCAGCGTGCCGCGCGCCACCCGGCTCCCCACCTGCACCGCGATCCGCTTCACCACCCCGGCCGCCGGCGCCGCGAGCAGCGCCGACCCGCCCGGCGGCGGGGCCAGGCGGCCGGTCAGCGTCACTATTTCGGTGACGGTGTCCATCGCGGCGATCGCGGTGCCGACCGGCACCCGCGGCGTCACCACGATCTCGGCGTCGTCCCCGCGGCCGCAGGCGCCGGCGGCGAGCAGGAGGAGCGCGGCCCCGCGGACGAGCCTCGGTCGTCTCATCCGGAGTCCCGGAGAGAGGAGCGGCGCGCCGCTCGCGGGGTCCGGTTCATTCCGGCCGCCCGAGCAGCGCGCGCCACTCGGCCACGGCCTCCTGAAAGGCGATGAGGTCCTGCACCCCCGCCAGCACGACGTCCCGCTCGCCGCGCAGGGCGTCGAGCACCGGGAGCACGCCGGTCTCGCCGGCCCGATAGGCGGCGACGGCGCGGGCCCGGAGGTCGCGCGCGGCGGGGGCCAGCGAATCGCGCGCGAACCGGGCCCGCCGGGCGGTTTCCTCCAGGTGCACCCGCGCTTCGGCGACGGCGCGCTCCGCAGAGAGCCGCACCTCGCGGGTTTCCGCCGCTGCGCGCTCGGCTCGCGCGGAGGCGAGCGCCGCCTGGGCGCCCCCCGCGTTCCAGAAGGGAAGCGGCAGCGCGAACCCTAACACGCTGAGCGTCTTCCCGGGGCGGTCCGGGTCGCTCCATTCCGCCCCGCCGCTGAGCGAGGGAATCGGCAGCCGGCCCAGCCGGGCGCTCCGGAGCTCGAGCCGGGCGGCGGCCGAATCGGCGGCCGCGGCCCGCACCAGGGGAAGGCTGTCGGCCGGGGGGGCCGGCGCGAAGGCGTCGTCGAGCTCGGCGTCGAGCGCGCCCCGCGGCGCGGGCGGCGCGGTGCCCGCCCATCCGATGGCCCGGGCGAAGGAGAGATCCGCGCTCCGCGCGTTCTCCCGCGCGGCCGAGACAAGCTGCTGCCCGCGCCGGGCCTCCTGGGCCGCCTGGTCGTACTCGAGCCGGGAGATGTCGCCCGCCTGGAGCCTTCGCCCGGCGATCCGCGCGAGCGAGTCGGAGAGCCCCACCTGCTCCGTCACCAGGCGCAGCGACTCGGCCGCGCCCAGCGCGCCGAAGAACGCGACCCGCACTTCGCGGTCCACTTCCGCCAGGAGGAGCGTCGAGTCGGCCCGCGCGCGGCGGAGCAGGGCCCGGGCGGCGCCCCGATCCGCCCCGCGGGTCGCAAGCCAGGCGAGCGGCTGCTCCACCACCAGGTGCTGGTGCGGGGTATCGCCCGAGTGGTCGTATGCCACTAGCGGGTTCGGCACCTGGCCCGCGAGCCGCTCCCTCGCGCGCGCCTCCGCCACGCCGGCGGCCGCCTGCGCCGCCCGCCCCCGCGCCCCGCGCGCCCGCTCGAGAGCGTCGGCGAGCGTGAGGGTCGCCGGGCCGGGACCCTGCGCGGCGGTCGCGGCAAGCAGCACGGCGAGCATCGAGAGGTGGAGTCCAGGGCGGAGGGAAGCTGGACAATGCACCCGCCCCGCCCCGGCGTCAATTGACCCGCCCGCGCCGGGGCGATATGATCCCCGCGGTCCCCGGACCGGGTGATGGAGTTCACCCCGAACCGCCGCGCCCCCCCGCCCCGCGGCTGATGACTCCTCCGCACACTCATCGCGAAGGGGTTTCCGTGATCTGGTACGTGGCCCTGGGCAGCGCCGTCGGCGGCGTGCTGCGCTACCTCCTGGGCGGATGGGTGCAGGAGCGGGCCGGCACCAGCTTCCCGCTCCAGACCCTGCTCATCAACGTCACCGGCTCCCTGCTCCTCGGCTTCGTGCAGCGCTACGCCCTCGAGACCACGGCCATCTCCGCCGAGGTGCGGACCCTGCTCACCGTCGGCGTGTGCGGCGGCTACACCACCTTCTCGACCTTCAGCCTGGAGACCGTGCGCATGCTGGAGGACGGCGACTGGCGGCGGGCGGCCCTGTATATCGGCCTCAGCGTGGCCCTGTCGGTGGGCGCGGCGCTGCTCGGGATCGCGCTGGCGCGAACGGTGTTGGAGTGGCGGAGAGCATAAGTGGCGCAATCCGGAGCATCCTATGCATGGCCTGGTTGGTGACCGCACCCTCATGCGGATCCATATCGGCGAGCGCGACAAGTGGCACGGGCGCCCGCTCTACGAGGCGATCGTGAGCCTTCTCCGCGAGCGCCACTACGCCGGCGCCACCGTCTTCCGGGCCATCATGGGCTTCGGCGCGACCGCGCGGTTGCACACCGACAAGGTGCTCCGGCTCTCGCTCGACCTGCCGCTGGTCATCGAATGCGTGGACACCGAGGAGAAGATCAACGCCATCCTCCCCGAGCTCGACGGGATGATCGGCGGCGGGCTCATCACCCTGGAGAAGGCCCGGGTGATCACCTACCGGCCGGAACAGCCTCCGCCGGCATGAGGGTCCCCGATTCCCTCGATCTCCCGTGATCCCGCAAATCCCGGCACCCGGCCCGACCCGCCCCCCCGCGCGAGATTCGCCCGCGGCGCCTTAGCCCATGCGGGCCAAGAGCTTGCCCTCGGGGGGGCGGGGGCCCTTATCTTGCTCTGCATCCCCCTCATGGCCCCTTCCAGCCCCCGCCGGAACCGTGTCGCCGTCGTCCTCGGCACCCGCCCCGAGGCGATCAAGATGGCCCCCGTGATCCACGCGCTGGGGCGCCGGCCCGACACGTTCGAGCCGATCGTCATCACCACCTCGCAGCAGCGCGAGATGCTGGCCCAGGCGATGCATGCCTTCAAGCTCACCCCCGACATCGACCTGGGCCTGACCCACGCGAACCAGACCCTCGCCGGCTTCACCAGCCGCGCGCTCATCGCCCTCACCGACGCGCTCCGCCGCACCAAGCCCGATCTGCTCCTCGTCCAGGGCGACACCTCCACCGTCATCGCCGCGGCGCTCGCCGCCTTCTACAGCGGCGTCCCCATCGGCCACGTCGAGGCGGGCCTCCGCTCCGGCGACAACCGGCGTCCCTTCCCCGAGGAAGTGAACCGCCGGATGGCGAGCTGCGTCACCGACATCCACTTCGCCCCCACGGCCCGGGCCCGGGAAAACCTCATCGCCGAGCGGATCGCGGACGAGCACATCTACGTCACCGGCAACACCATCGTGGACGCGCTCGCCAGCATCCGCCACGACGGCATCTTCGACGATCAGCGGCTCAACGACTTCCCCTGGGACGAGCACCGGGTGATCCTCGCCACCGTGCACCGCCGCGAGAACCTGGGCCAGAACCTCCGCGACGTCTGCACGGCGTTCCGCCGCCTGGTCGAGCTGCACCGGGGCCTGGAGATCATCATCCCGGTCCACTTGAACCCGTTCGTGCGGGAGATCGTCTTCCCCGAGCTGGGACAGGTGCCCGGCATCACCCTGCTCGAGCCGCTCGAGTACCCCGACCTGATCGAGGTGATGCGGCGCTCCGAGCTGGTGCTCACCGATTCCGGCGGCATCCAGGAGGAGGCGCCGGCAATGCACCAGCCCGTGCTCATCCTCCGCACCGTCACCGAGCGCCCCGAGGTCGTCGAGTCGGGCTTCGGCAAGCTGGTCGGCACCGATGCCGACCTGATCGTGGAGGAGGCGAGCCATCTCCTGACCGACCCCGTGGCCCACCGCGCCATGACCAGCGGCGGCAACCCCTTCGGCGACGGCCACGCCGCCGAGCGCATCGTCGAGATCATCGCCGAGCGGTGCCGGATCGGGAAGCTCTTCGCCGCGCCGGAGGTGGAGACGCCGGTGCCGCAGCACTAGGGAGCTGGGGAGCTAGGGAGCTAGGGAGCCAGGGAGCTGGGGAGCTAGGGAGCCAACGGCATGGAGTCACCCGGTGCCACACTGGTTCGGGCGTTCGCCGGCGGTGCGCTGGCCGTCGGCATGGCGAGCGCCGGCCTCACGGCGCCCGCCGCGGCGCAGGCCCTTCCCCAGAAGCCCGGCGCGAGCTGGATCGAGGCCGGGGCGCTCGCCCACCACGTCAGCAACGATTTCGGGAATTGGCAGGGCGCCTATGCCCGCGCGGTGCTCGCCGGCGCGCGGAACGTCTGGTACCTGGAAGCCAAGGCGCAGGAAGCGTTCCGCGACGACGGCGTCTACGGCTCGATCACCAACGTCCACACCTGGACGTCGTTCTTCTACACCCAGGTCGGCATCGGCGGCGGCACCGGCGAATTCGTCCTCCCCGCGCTGCGCGAAGATCTCGCCCTCAATTTCAAGCTCGGCCGCGCCCGCTCGCTGGTGCTCACGGTGGGCGAGACCTACATCAACTCCCAGCTGGTCTATGAGGACAAGGCGTTCTTCGCCTCGCTCTCCTGGTACGCAAGCGGCACCGTGCTGGTCGAGGCCGGCGGCCGGATCAACTGGAGCGATCCCGGCAACGTCCGCTCCCAGCGGGCGAGCGGCGCGCTCACCATCGGCCGGGTCGGCAAATCGCAGCTGACGCTGCGCGGCAACGCCGGCAGCGAGGGCTACCAGCTCACCGGCGTCGCCCAGACGCTCCGCCGGTTCAACAGCTGGGAAGCCGGCGCCAGCTGGCGCGCCTGGCTCTCCCGCTCGTGGGGGGTCGTGATCGGCGACGAGCTGTACCACAATCCGTTCTACACCCGGGCCGGCGCCACGGTGGGGTTGTTTCGTGCCTGGTGAGACCGCCCCGACACCAGCCCCCGCCCCGGCGCGACCCCGCCGCCTGACCCGCTCCCCCGGCGCCGAGCTGGAGCGGGCCCGCCGGCTGGAGCGGATCCGGATTCGGGGCGTGCGGGGCGGCGTCATCCGGCCCCACCGCTCGATGGTCGGACTGCCGTGGACCATCTGGCGGCTCTTCACCACGCTCCTCCTGGTGACCTTCGGCCTCGCCCTCCTGGTCGCGTCGCTCCCCTGGATCGGCGAGGCGTGGCGGCTGATCTTCGAGCGCGCCCGCGACCTCCTCGGCATTCACGCGCCGCTGGGCGATCAGCTCCTCCCCCTCCCGGGCGGCGCCACCTTCACGCTCCCGGTGCTTGCCGTGGGCACGCCGCTCCCCGGTGCGCGGACCCTCTGGATCGCCGGCGCGGTCTCGGCGGCGCTCTACCTCGCCAGCTCGGCGCTTCCCGCGCGGTTCACCCCGCTCCGGTATTTTCTGCGCCTCGTCGCCGTCCTCCAGGCGATCGCGGTCCTCGTCTTCGCCTTCTCGCCGGTGCCGTTCCCCTACCGGCTGCAGGATCACGTGTTCGTCCTTCTGACGGCCGGTCTCGTGGTCATGGCGCTGGTGCCGGTGATCCTGGGTTTCACCCTCCACGTCTTCGACCTGGCGCTCTGGAAGAAGGCGCTGCTCACCCTGGCGCTCCTGGTGCACCTCGGCGTCTTCATTCCGCTCCAGGCCCTCGCGCACCTGGGCCTGGTCCTGCGCGGAACGGCGGTGCTGATGCCGGTGCTCTTCCTCCTCTTCGGACTCCTCCCCGACGTGATGATCTTCGTCGCCTTCTACGGCTGGGCGCTCTCCTGGCGGAGCGAGTTCGAGCGCAAGGAGACGCTCCTGCCGGTGCACCGGGGCGCTCCGGGGAGGAGGCGGGGGAGCGGGGGGGGAGCGGCGCGCATGAGGCTGGCGCTCCTGATCCCGCTCTACTTCGTCGTGGCGGTGATGGTGATCTACACCATCCGCCACTACATCTTCACGCTCAACCGGCTCTTCGGCCGCCACCGGCAGCCCTACGTGGACATCGGCACCGCGGCGTGGCCCCGGGTCGCGGTGTTCGTTCCCTGCCACAACGAGGAGAAGGTGATCGGGCACATGCTCGACGCCCTCCTGGCCGGCGACTATCCGCCCGACCGCCTGGCGATCATCCCGATTGACGACCGCTCCACCGACGCCACCGGAAAGATCGTGGACGACCACGCCAGCCGTTTCCCGGACCGGATCAAGCCGCTCCACCGCAAAGGCGGCCGCCCCGGCAAGGCCGCGGCGCTCAAGCACGCGAGCGAGCTCGCGAGCCAGGACGCCGGGATCCATCTCGTCTTCGACGCCGACTATCTGCCCGGCCGGGGGCTCATCAAGCAGCTGGTGGCCCCGTTCTTCGATCCCGAGGTCGGCGCGGTGATGGGCCGCGTGGTCCCGGTCAACGTCGGCAAGTCGCTCCTCACCCGCCTGCTCGATCTCGAGCGCACCGGCGGCTACCAGGTGGACCAGCAGGCCCGCATGAACCTGGGGCTCATCCCCCAGTACGGCGGCACGGTGGGCGGCGTCCGCCGCTCGGCGCTCTTCGCCGTGGGCGGCTGGCGCGACGACACGTTGGCCGAGGACACCGACATCACCTTCCGCCTGGTACTCGCCGGGTGGGAGGTGGTCTACCAGAACCGCTCCGAGTGCTACGAGGAGGTGCCGGAGAACTGGCCCAGCCGGATCGCGCAGATCAAGCGCTGGGCCCGGGGCCACAACCAGTCGATGGTACGTTACTGGTGGCCGCTCCTGAAGCGGCCGCCGCACGTGCGCCGCCGCACGGTGGTGGACGGGCTCCTTCTCCTCGGCGTCTTCTCGGTGGGGCCCCTTCTCCTCGTGGGCTGGGGCCTCGCGATGGCGCTCTACTACCTCGGCATCCAGCTTTCGGCGGGGCTGCTGGCCATTCTCGCGGTGGCGATGTACTCGACCCTGGGCAATTTCGCCGCGTTCTTCGAGGTGGCCGCGGGCGCCCGGCTCGACGGCTCGCGCGGGCGGATCCGGCTCCTGCCCTTTCTCATCGTGGGATTCCTGGTGAGCCTCGTCTCGGTTTCGACCGCCACGATCGCTCAGATCGCCGGCTTCTGGCGGAAGGGCGGCGGCCGCTGGGCGAAGACCGCGCGGCACCGCGCGGGAGGCGTGCCGATGCCGGCCGGGGACGAGGAAGATCTCGGGCCGGGCGGAGGTCCCGGCTCCGGCGGCGCCGGCGCAGCCGGTCCGGGGGGAGGAGGCGCGCGTGGCTGATCTGCTTCCGTTCCTGGCCCTGCTCGCGCTCGCGGCCGGGTGGTTTTTCCTGCCGCTCCTCCCGGCGCTCCGCGAGCTGCTCCGCCCCACCGATATCGCGGCCCTCAAGGTGGTGGACCGCTCCTCGGGGTACGTCGCGTACTTCGCCCGGAATTTCCGGATGTACCTGGAGAAGCAGACCGCGCTGCTTCCCGCGGAGCAGCAGGTGGGCGACTTCTTCGGCCGGCTGCCCGACGGCACCCGGCTGATCCGGATCCACAAGGCGGGGGACACGCTGGAGCGCGAGAGCCAGGAGGGCGCCGAGAACCGCCTCGTCGTGGTGGACGTGCCCCTCGCCCTCGAGGGCGGCGAGACCTTCCTCATGGAGCTCTACGCCCGCGCGCCCCTCACCGGCGGGCCCGGCGCCGTCTATCGCGCCGTCTACGCCGAGAAGGAGCTCACCCTGGGCGATGACTCCACGGTGCTCCGCTGGGCCCACGCCGGCGGCCGCCTGACCGTGGGGAAGGACTCGGTGCTCCGCGGCAGAATTTCCTCCGACCTGGGCGTGGAGCTCGCGCCGGGCGTGGTGTTCGAGCGGATCGGCGCGCCCATCATTTCGGCCGGGAACCATAGCCCGCCCGAGCCGCCCCCTCCGCCGCCCGCGCCGCCCGCGCCGTGGCAGTTCCCCGCCGGCGCGAAGATGGTGGGTGACCACGTCCGCATCGCGGGCGATGCTGAGATCCCCCCCGGCCTCCGGGTGGCCGCGAGCCTCGTCGTGGCGGGCCGCCTCAGCATCGGCCTCGGCACCATCGTCGAGGGGAGCGTCAAGGCCCACGGCGATGTGGTCCTGGCGGATGAGGCCCAGGTCCAGGGCGCCGTCGTAACCCGCACCCGGCTGGTCGTGGGGCGCGGCGCCTGGATCGGCGGGCCGGCCATCGCGGAGGTGAGCATCCGGCTCGGCCGTGGCGCGCTGGTGGGCGGGCCCGAGCTCCCGGCCACGGCGAGCGCGCCGGAGGTCGAGCTCGAGACCGGGGCGGCGGTGTACGGCCAGATCAGCGCGCCCAACGGGGCGAGGACGCTCTGAGGGGCGATCCTCTGCCGCTGATCGGGTGCTCGAGGAGCTGACTTAGCTCGGGCAGCACCGGACTTGGCGGCGAAACGGCGCCGATTGCCTCCCGTACCGCCCATTCCAGCGCCAAATCGGGCGTCGCTGCTCGCAGCCCTCCGGCAGCGGTTCGGGGAATAGGCGCGCCGGCCCGGAGCCTCTCCCTACACGTTGAACCTCACGTGTAGGATGTCGCCGTCCGCCACGACGTACTCCTTCCCCTCGATCCGGAGCCGGCCCGCGAGCTTCACCGCCTGCTCCGAGCCGTACTCCAT
>DASYRI010000053.1:0-3000 GCA_036004545.1 Gemmatimonadales bacterium | reverse complement strand
CGCGCCAGGGGCGTCGGACCGGCGAACGAATCGAACGAAACCAGGACATATCCAACCTCAGCAGAGGCCATCGGCCTGAACCCATCGGGGCTCAAGAGAAGGGCTCCTCCGCGTGGAGCGCTCCGCTCCTCAGGAAAGTTCGGAGCCGCCGGGCGCGCAGAGGAGTTGGAGAGCTGAGGCTAGAAGTTGGGTGGCGGAATCGGAGGAGGAAGCTCCTCGGAGCCGTGGAGAGCTCTTACGACCCGGAAGCTCTGCTGGTGCGGAAGGGGCAGGGAGCGGAATGCAGTGTCTCTCGGGATCACGGCGGGTGAAGCGTTGAGGCAGGCCTCGGCAAACACGCAGTCATGGAGCGAACCTGCCGGAGTGAACATCGAACGGCCCGGCAGATCGGGGGCGCGCTCGCTCAGGCGATCCGAGCCGGCCTCCGGCATCGGACAGCCGTCCTCCATAAGGCTCGCCTCGGCGCTGGCCAAGCCCTGGCATAGCGCCACGCCGACGAGCGGCTGGAACTGGGCCAGCAGAAGGAGTACGGAGACAGCACCACGCACGCTGAATCTTACTCCCCAACCGGCGATAGTGTGAGAGGGGGCCGGCAATTGTCCGGCGTGGCTGCGACACTCCCCGCCCCGCAATGGGGACAGGTAATCTTTCCGGTCCGGGGCATATCTCTCGCGTCACTTGACCCGAAGCACGCGCATCGGATCCACGCGGGGGTATCTTCCCGGGACGAGGCCGAGTGCGTCGCGCGCGAAAGGGTCCTGGCCGACATGCCCACGCCTTCGAACCCGATTCACGTCGAGCGCCCGATGACCTGCTCCTGCTCTGCCACGACCGCCTTCACCGCCCGGCAATTCGACGACAAGCGCGCGCGCGCCGAACTGCGGGCCTATCATCGAAGAGGTCCCGGTCCCACGACCCAACGCCTCCTCAGTGGCCTCCGGGCCTTCGGCGCAACCAGGGGGACGTTGCTGGACGTCGGGGCGGGTATCGGTGTCCTGACCTTCGAGTTGCTCAAGGCCGGCATGGACCGCGCCGACTGTGTGGATTTGTCGCCGGCCTCGATTGCCATCGGGCGGGCGGAGGCTGCGCGGCAGGGATGGGCCGGAAAGCTTCGGTGGCGGGAGGCCGATTTCGTGACCGTCGCACCGGAGCTCGAGCCGGCCGACGTGGTCAGCCTCGACCGGGTGGTCTGCTGTTACCCCGAATACCGCCCACTCCTCGAGGAGGCGGCCCGACACACGCGGCGGTTTCTCGCGTTGTCCTACCCCAGAGATCGATGGTTCGTCCGGGCGGCCCTCTGGGTGGAGAACGCCTTCCGGCGGGTTCGGGGCAACCCGTTCCGCGCGTTCGTCCATTCACCGGCCGCCCTGGACACCCTCCTGCGACAGAGCGGATTCAACCGCAGGTTCCAGGAGTCCACGCTCGCCTGGCGGGCCGACATCTACGCCCGGTCCGCCGGGCGGACGGTGGATTCAGGTTTCACCGGTGCGGCTCACTCAGAAATACGTGGCGAAGCCGACCTGAAACCCGCCGGTGCGTGAGGGCGGATTGCCCTGCGGGTCGCGAAAGGATTCGCGCCGGTAGTTGGCCCGGAAGACCGTCCCGGCCAGCGGCCGGAAGCTCACGCTCGCCGTCAGCGCGTCGAGCTCGTCGAAGATCTTGAGATCGGTCGAGGCGAACTTTCCCCGATTGAAGTCGACCCGCTCCAGCCGCAGTCCCAGATCGACGACCGGGCTCGGCAACCCGCGAATCCTCGGCCGCCACACCGGCAACACGGCATCGAGATACACGCCCCATTGACGCTCCCCCATCAGCTCCGCGAGGTCGTCGGGGACATTCACCGCCGCCCAGGCGACTTCGCCCCGAAGGCTCAGGCTCCGAATCCCGGTATTGAAATCAAGGGCGAGGATCGAGAGCCTGCGCTTCTCGTCCACCGTCACGCCCTCGATCCGGTACGTGTTGTAGATCCCTCCGTAGTACGAGAGCCCCAGCTCTCCAAATCGGCGCGACTGTGCCGCGAGGCGGCCGGAGAACGCCGGGGACCCGTTGTTATCCTCCTCGAAGCGACTCTCGCTCTTCCCGCTCGGCAGATCGGTGCGTCCGGTCTGGTTGAGGAGTACGCCGTCTCCCAGTCCGTTGGTCAGGTAGGCGTCGTAGGAAAGCGAGAAGCCCGGTGGGGCCAGGCGGCCGTGCGCCCCGAAGCCCACTTCGGAGAGGGTGGAGGGAATGATCCGGGTGGAGACGAGCGGCCGCTCTACGAATTCGTAGCGGGGACTGTCATGATTGACGTTGAACGCCCCGATCGGTGGCAGCAGAATTCCGGCCCGCAGCACGAGCGAGGGGTTGACCATGAAATCCACCAGCGCGGTTTCCAGGGCGATTTCCTCGACGCCGTGCTCGAACTCCAGCTCCGAGATGAAGCGCAGCCGCCGCCCGGCCGAGGAAAAGAGGAAGATGTTGAAGCGACGCAGCTCCATCGAGAAGCCCTCGCCCACGCCGTCGGTCCGGAAATAGTTGGCGTTTCCCTCCGCGTACCCACCCACGGCCGTACGGCCCGCGCTGACCAGGAAGGGCCGCTGGTAGATCCCGCCTTGAACCATCGCGGTATCCTGCGCCGACGCGGCCGGCGCTCCGGCGAGCAACAGCAGCACCGCCCAGGGACGTCTCACCACCCACTCGAAGTCATGGGGAGCTCGATCACGATGGTCTCCCCTTCCACGGCGACGGGGAGCCGCCGCAGGGGTAGTTGCGTAGGACCCTTGAGCACCTCGCCGGTATTGGTGTATTCGCTGCCGTGGCAGGGGCAGACCAGATGCCGCTCGGCCGGCTCGACCTGGCAGCCCCGGTGCATGCAGCGCGTAGAGACCGCCGAGAACCCGCCGTCGTCCAGCCGGTACACGTAGAGCGGCAGCGGCAGCCCCGGCGCATCCACCAGGGCAAAGCGGGCCGACCCGAATTCGGCCCGGCGGATGATCAGGCGATTGCCGGAGACCGTCGTGC
>DASYRI010000052.1:0-11391 GCA_036004545.1 Gemmatimonadales bacterium | reverse complement strand
AGCTGACTACGGGAGCGTCCGCGTCGCCTCGATCAACCGTTTGAGCACTCCGTCCACGGCGTTCCCGCGAATCCACCGCAGCACGACGACCATGTCATAGTCGGGAAGCACACAGACGGCGTTGGTTCCATTTCCGAGGTGACAGAACGTGCTCGCGGGCGCGCTGGGCCACTGGCGCTGCCCGGTGTTGAGGAAGTAATTCATGAACCCGTAGGTCGGCTGGGGAGACGTGGGAGTCAGCGCCTGCGCGATCCACTCCTCCGAGAGAATCCTCCGCTCCCCCCAGCGTCCCCGGTGCAACGTGAGCAGGCCGAAACGGGCTTGATCCCGCGCGCTGATCCACATGCCGCCGCCCCAATGGGCGCCACCGCCCACGGAAACCATTTGCCGGCCATCGATCTCCACCGAGGAGTTCCGGTAGCCGTGCCACTCCCAGGTGTCGCTGGCGCCGATCGGGTCCATCACGAATTCCTTGAGCACCTCGGGCAGCGGCCGTTTCCAGATCCGGAGGAGCGCCAGCGCGAGCACGTTCACCCGTACGTCGTTGTACTTGTAGGAGGTCCCCGGCTCGTTGCGGACCCGTTTCTGGTATTCCTCTATCGGGGTGTTGGCCGGGGGCCGGTCCGACCAGTCGGGCTTGCTCCAGAGGGTGCCCTCCCAGTCGCTGGTCTGTCGGAGCAGGTGGTCCCAGCTGATCCTGGCGTTGTGCTCGGAGTCAAACTCGCCGGTCTTCACGAGGTCTTTCACTTTGGCGTGGAGATCGGGAATGAGCTTCCGGTCCCACGCCAGCCCGGCGGTGCTGGAGAGAAAGCTCTTGGTGACGCTGAAGGTCAGATCCACCCGGTCCGGCTCACCCCATTCCGCCACGATGTAGCCGTGCCTGACGATGATGCCGGTCAGATCGCCGCGAGGCTTGAAGGGTCCGAGCGGTTCCGGCAGCGGCTCGCGCCCGAAGGTGCTCTGCCAGTGCGCCGCTTCCAGATCGCGAGGGGCGTCGTTTTCGGACGCCTTGGCGAAGGCGATCGCGGAATCCACCAGCGCCGCATTGAGTCCGGCCGCGGCGGGGGAACGACGCGCCCATTCGCCGCGGGGAGGGAAGTACGCCCCCGCTTGGGAGACAGCCGGAGCCGCCGCAGGCGCCGGCAGCGCGGCCGCGAGGGCGATTGCTGCGAGGGCGAGCCCTGCCGCGCGCCGGACCCGGTTCATGTGACCCTCCGTGCGATGGCGATGCGCTTGGGGCCGCTGCCCGGCTCGAATTGCATGTTGCTCACCACCTTCCGCGTCTGGACGTCGATCGCCGCCACGGCGTCGGAGAACCTGGGCAGGAGCCGCTTTATTCCAATCATGAGCTCAGAAGATCCATGGGAGTCATGGTCAGGTCCCCTGCTGGGAAGACGGCGGATATCGTATCAGGAAAGTCGCCCCAAAGCCAGGCGGGCCGGGCGGGTCGCCAAATGGCGGCCCGCCCGGTATGCTTTGACACCGTTCCCTCCGGATTCACGATGCGGCTCTCCTGCAGGCTCCGCGGTGCCGGGCTCGGACTTCTCTCGGCCGGGTCGCTCTCCGCACAGCACCACGGGCCCGCGTCCGTGCCTGCATCGGCCCGCCTCGGGACGGTGGACTTCCCCACCTCCGGACCGCCCGAGGCCCGGGCGGCCTTCCTGCGGGGTGTGCTCTACCTCCACAGCTTCGAGTACCGGAGCGCCGAGCGGGAATTCCGGGCCGCCGAAGGGTTGGCGCCCGGTTTCGCGATGGCGTACTGGGGCGAGGCGATGAGCTACAACCACGGGGTGTGGAACGAACAGGACCTGAGCTCGGGCCGGGGAGCCCTGGAGCGGCTCGGCGCGACGCCACAAGCCCGGCGCGCGAAGGCCCCGACGCCGCGGGAACGGGATTACCTGGAGGCGGTGGAGGCGCTCTATGGCGAGGGCCCCAAGGCGCGGCGCGATACGCTCTACGCCCAGGTCATGGAACGGCTGGTCCGGGAGAACCCCGGCGACCTGGAGGCGAAAGCGTTCTATGCCCTGGCCCTCCTCGGGCTCAACCAGGGGGTCCGGGACACGGCGACCTATCTTCGCGCCGCCCCTCACGCCGACACCGTGTTTCGCGCCAATCCCGGCCACCCCGGCGCCGCGCATTACCTGATCCACGCCTACGACGACCCGATTCACGCCCCGCTCGGCCTGGCGGCGGCCAGGGCGTACTCCCGCATCGCGCCAGACGCCGCGCACGCCCAGCACATGACGACCCACATCTTCCTGGCGATGGGGCTCTGGGACGACGTGGTCGCCCAGAACGAGATCGCGGTAGGGCTCACGGCCGCGGTCCCGGGGCACTACGCGAGCTGGCTCCTGTACGGGCTGCTCCAGCAGGGGCGGTACGGGGCGGCCGCGCAGCTCTTCGGGCGGGCCCGAGAGAATCTGAGCGGCGGCGGTCTTCGGGAGCAGCAGGATGTGCTGGTGGGGATGCGGGCGCACTACCTGCTCAACTCGGAGGACTGGCGGGGCCCGGTGTTCAGCTGGCGGCCGGACCCGGGCCGGCTCAGCACGCTGGCCCAGCTCACCCTGGAGTTCACCGACGGCGCAATCGCGTTCCGGCGCCTGGATGCCCCGGCGCTCACCCGATCGGCGTCCGAGGCGGCCCGGCTGGTGTCGGCCCTCGAGGCCGACCGCGGCCGCGGCGACCCGCGCACCCGGGCGGGCCAGGTGCTGGCCCGGGAGCTCGGGGCGATGCAGCTGTTCCTCAGCGACAATCGGGAGGCGGCGGTCCGGGTCCTCCGGGAAGCGACGGCGATCGAGGACTCGATGCCGATGGAGTTCGGCCCTCCCGCCATCGTCGAGCCGTCCCACGAGCTGCTGGGCACGATGCTGCTCGAGATGCGGCCGGCGGAGGCGCGGGCCGAGTTCGAGCGGGCGCTGGTGCTGGCACCGGGCCGGTCCCGGGCGCTGATCGGCCTCGCGCGCGCCGCGGCGGCCGTGGGCGACAAACCGGCGGCGGCGGCGGCCATGGACCGGTTGGGGCTGAGCTGGAAGCGCGCCGATCCCAGGGTCCGCGACGGCATCCTCCCGCTCCGGCGCCTGGTGCTGCGGTTGCCATAGTGCCGTTCCAAACTGTTCCGCCCTGGCGGTGAACCCCTCAGGCCAGGATCGTTGGAACGGCACTCGCGGGCCCGATCCGGGAACCGGGGCCCTAACCCGGGTTCGCTGGGAGGGTCTGGGCGCGAACGGCGGCCTCCTGGCCGCCCCGGAACGCGGCGAGCCGCGCCCGGAGGCCGGCGTCCCGCCCGGCCAGCATCGCCACGGCGAAGAGCGCGGCGTTCTGCGCCCCGGCCTCTCCGATGGCGAACGTCGCCACCGGCACGCCGGCCGGCATCTGCACGATGGAGAGCAGGGAATCGAGGCCCTGGAGGTGGCGGCTCGGGATCGGGACGCCGAGGACCGGCAGCGTGGTCTTGGCCGCGAGGACGCCGGCGAGGTGGGCCGCCCCGCCCGCGCCCGCGATGAGGCAGGCGAGGCCGCGCCCCTCCGCTTCCGCCGCGTACTGCGCGGCGAGGTCCGGCGTGCGGTGCGCCGAAATCACCCGCGCCTCGCAGGGCACCTCGAACTCGTGGAGCCTGCGGACCACGTGCTGCATGATGTCCCAGTCGGAGCTGCTGCCCATCACGACGCCGATCACGGGCTCGGCCATCGGGACCTCGGGGGTTGAAGTCGAGCGGCCTCACACGGTCGCCCGCGTCCGATTCATCGTGCCCCGCTCGGCCAGTGCGGCCTGGGCGGCGGCGAGCCGGGCGATCGGCACCCGGAACGGCGAGCAGGAGACATAATTCATCTTCTGCGCTTCGCAGAAGGCCACGGCACGGGGCTCGCCGCCGTGCTCGCCGCAGATCCCCACCTTGAGGTCCTGCCGGACGCCGCGGCCCAGCGTCACCGCCATCGCGATGAGCTTGCCCACGCCCTCGATGTCGAGGACGATGAACGGATCGTCTTCGATGATGTTGCGCTCGAGGTACTCGGGGAGAAACACCCCGGCGTCGTCCCGGGAAAGCCCCCAGGTGGTCTGGGTCAGGTCGTTGGTCCCGAAGGAAAAGAACTGTGCCTCGCGGGCGATCTCGTCGGCGGTGAGGGCGGCGCGCGGCAGCTCGATCATCGTGCCGAGGAGGTACGGCACGGTGATCTGCCGCTCGCGGAAGACTTCCTCCGCCACCTGGCGCACGATCAGCGCCTGCTTCCGGAATTCCACCACGTGCGCCACGAGCGGAATCATCACTTCCGGCTGGACCCGTCCCTTCCGCGCGGCCACGGTGCACGCCGCCTCGAAGATGGCCCGGGCCTGCATCGCGGTGATCTCCGGGTACATGATGCCCAGCCGGCAGCCGCGGAGGCCCAGCATCGGGTTGACCTCGGAGAGCGAGGCCACCGTCCGCTCCACCTCTTCGACCGTCTTGCCCATCTCGACGGCGAGCGCGGCGATCTCTTCCCGTTCCTTGGGGAGGAACTCGTGCAGCGGCGGGTCGAGCAGTCGGATGGTGACCGGGTAGCCCTCCATCGCGCGGAAGATGCCCTCGAAGTCGGTGCGCTGCATCGGCAGGAGCTTGGCGAGCGCCTTCTTCCGGCCGGCCTCGTCCGAGGCGAGGATCATCTCGCGCATGGCGCTGATGCGCTCGCCCTCGAAGAACATGTGCTCGGTACGGCAGAGGCCGATCCCCTCGGCGCCGAAGTCGCGGCCCCGGTGCGCGTCGGCGGGAGTATCGGCGTTGACCCGCACCCGGAGGTGGCGCATCTGGTCGGCCCACCCGATCAGCCGGGCATAGTGTCCGGAGAGCTCGGGGGGCATGAGCCGGGCGCGGCCCGCGAACACCCGTCCGGTGCTCCCGTCCACCGTGATCCACTCGCCCTCCGTGATCCGCCTCCCGTTCACCGAGAACCCCTGGGCCGCCTCGTCCACCTCGATCCCGTGGGCGCCGGCCACGCACGGCTTGCCCATGCCGCGCGCCACCACCGCGGCGTGCGAGGTCATCCCGCCGCGCGCGGTGAGGATCGCCTTCGCCACCACCATGCCGTGGAAGTCCTCGGGGCTGGTCTCCCGCCGGACCAGGATGACCGGCTCGCCCTTCCGCCCGCGGAGCTCGGCCCGATCGGCGTCGAAGATCGCCGCCCCGCTCGCCGCCCCCGGCGAGGCGGGCAGACCCGAGGTGAGCAGATCGAGCTCGGCCTTGGGGTCAATGGTCGGATGGAGGAGCTGGTTGAGATCGTCGGGCGGGACCCGGGCGATCGCCTCTTCCTCGCTGATCAGTCCCTCGTCCACCATCTCCGCCGCGGCCCGGACCGCGGCGTGTCCCGACCGCTGGGCCCGGCGGGTCTGCAGCATGTACAGGCGCCCGCGCTCGATGGTGAATTCGAGGTCCTGCACGTCGCGGAAGTGGCGCTCCAGGGTCCGGGCCACCCGCTCCAGCTCGGCGTACGCCTCGGGCAGCGCCTCGCGGAGCCGGGCGATCGGCTCGGGGGTACGCGCGCCGGAGACGACGTCCTCCCCCTGGGCGTTGAGGAGATACTCGCCGTAGAGGGTCCTCTCGCCGGTGGAGGGATCCCGGGTGAACGCGACGCCGGTGCCGGAGTCCTCACCCATGTTGCCGAAGACCATCGCCACGACGTTGACCGCGGTCCCCATGCTGTCGGGGATGTCGTGCAGCTTGCGGTAGTCCATCGCTCGTCGCGTGTTCCAGCTCTCGAAGACCGCCGCGATCGCGCCCCAGAGCTGATCCATCGGGTCCTCGGGGAACGGCTTGCCGGTCTCCTGCCGGATGCTCGCCTTGAATTCGGCGGCGAGGTCGCGGAGCTCTTCCCACGGCAGGTCAATGTCGCGCGCGGCCCCCGCGGCCTTCTTCCGCCGCTCCAGCGGCTCCTCGAACACCCGCTTGGGCACGTCGAACACCACGCTGCCGTACATCTGCACGAAGCGGCGGTAGGAATCGTGGGCGGAGCCCGGATTGCCCGAGATCCGGCGGAGCCCCTCCACCGTGGTGTCGTTGAGCCCGAGGTTGAGGATCGTCTCCATCATTCCCGGCATGGAGACCGCCGCGCCCGACCGCACCGAGACCAGCAGCGGCTCCTCCGCCCCGCCGAACTGGCGACCGGTCGCGGCCTCCAGCCGGCCGAGGGCCGCCTCGAGCTGGGGCCTGAGCCGGGGCGGGAAGCTGTGCATCTCGAGGTAGGTGTCGCAGAGCGTGGCGGCGATGGTGAAGCCCGGCGGAACCGGAATGCCGAGATTGGTCATCTCCGCGAGCCCGGCGCCCTTGCCGCCCAGCACGTCCTTCATGGCGGCGGTGCCGTCGGCACGGCCCTGGCCGAAGAAATAGACCAGGGGCTGGGGCGCGGTGTCGGTCATGTGGCGCTGGTCGAGAAGGGAGCCGGTTGCCGGGCTGCCGGCAGCTGGTCGTCCACCGGGATCGGGTAGCGCCCGGAGAAGCAGGCGTGGCAGAACTGGCTCCGGATGCCCGCCGCGCGCAGCATCCCGTCGAGCGACAGATAGCCCAGCGAGTCCACGCCGAGGAAGTCCCGGATCTCCTCGGTCGAGTGGGTGGAGGCGATCAGCTCCTCCCGGGTCGGGGTGTCGATCCCGTAGTGACAGGGGCCCGTGATCGGGGGAGAGCCGAGCCGGAAGTGCACCTCCCGGGCACCGGCGCCGCGGATCATCTGCACCAGCCCCTTGCTGGTGGTGCCCCGCACCAGGCTGTCGTCCACCACCACCACCGAGCGGCCCTGAATGACCTCCCGCACCGGGTTGAACTTGATCTTGACCTTGGCCACCCGGAGCGCCTGGCTCGGATTGATGAAGGTCCGGCCGACGTAGTGATTCCGGATGAGCCCGTGCTCCAGCTTGAGCCCGCTCTGCTCCGCGAAACCCAGCGCCATCGCGTTGCTCGAATCGGGGACGCTGAACACCACGTCGGCGCCCGGGGTCGGGTGCTCCAGGGCGAGCTGCCGGCCCAGCTCGCGGCGGACCCGGTCCACCGATTCGCCGAAAATGGTGCTGTCGGGCCGGGCGAAGTAGACCAGCTCGAAGACGCAGCGGCTCACCGGCCTGGGTGGGAGCGGCGCGAGGGGCTTCACGACCCCGTTCGAGATCCGGACGAATTCGCCCGGCTGGAGCTCGCGGATGAGGGTGGCCCCCACCAGGTCGAGCGCGCAGGTCTCCGAGGCCACGATCACGCCGTCGCCCACGCGGCCCAGCACCAGCGGACGGAAGCCGCGCGCGTCCACCAGAGCGTAGAGCGTGCGCCCGATCGTGATGACGAGGCTGTAGGCACCCTCCACCCGGGAGAGCGCCGCGCGGATCTGGCCCTCCGGATCGGGGGCGGTGGTCCGGGCGATCAGGTGCACGATCACTTCCGAGTCGGAGGAGGACTGGAAGATGGCGCCCTGCTCCACCAGCTCGTGCTTGAGCAGGGCGGCGTTGGTGAGGTTTCCGTTGTGCGCGAGGGCGAGCGGCCCCCCCCGGTAGTTGGCCAGGCAGGGCTGCGCGTTGGCCAGCACCGAGCTCCCGGTCGTCGAGTAGCGGGTGTGCCCGATCGCGACGTCGCCGGGCAGGTCGCGCAGCTCGCGCTCGCCGAAGATGTCGCCCACCAGCCCCATCCCCCGGAAGCTGTGGGGGCGGCCCTCGGCGTCCACCGTGACGATGCCGGCGCTCTCCTGGCCGCGGTGCTGCAGGGCGTACAGGCCGAGATAGGCGACCCGGCTCGCGTCGGACAGGGCGGAGACGCCGATGATCCCGCACATGGTCAGCGTCCTTCCAGGACGTCGCGGCCCCGGGCGGCCATGCGCCGGGGGATCGCGTCGAAGAAGACCCGCCGGAGCTCCGCGGGCGACCAGCTCACGGCCGGCTCGCGGGTCCCCTCGACCACGATCCGGAGCGCCGCGCCGGGGTCGGTCACCCGCCCGGCGATCGCGGCCGGCACGGCGTGCGCCCGCGCCAGGGCCAGGAGCTCCGCGACCCGCCCCGGCGGCGCGCTCGCCACGGCGCGGGCGCCGTCCTCGCCGTAGAGCATCGCCTCGGCGGGAAGATCGTGCGGGTTAGGGATGAATGCCTCCGCTCCGAGGGTGCGGGCGGCGTACGGCTCGCCCATGCAGCACTCCGCCAGCGCCACCGCGAGCCCGCCGTCCGAGCAATCGTGCGCCGAGCCGAGGAGCCCCGCGCCGGCCGCCGCCACCAGCAGCCGCTGCAGCCTCGCCTCGGCGGCGAGGTCCACGGCCGGCGGGCTCCCGCCGGTGAATCCGTACACCACTTCCCAGTAGCTCGAGCCGCCCAGATGGCCCCGGGTCTCGCCCAGGAGGATGAGATAGTCGCGCGGGGCCTGGAACCAGGCGGGCACCCGCTTGGTGACATCGCGCAGGAGGCCCACCATGCCGACCACCGGCGTGGGATCAATCGCGCCGCCGGGGCTCTCGTTGTAGAGCGACACGTTGCCGCCGGTGACCGGGGTGCCGAAGGCCACGCACGCCTCGGCGATGCCGCGGCACGCCTCCCGGAACTGGAAGAAGACCTCGGGCCGGTCCGGGTTGCCGAAGTTGCGGCAGTCGGTGATGCCGAGGGGCTCGGCCCCGGTGCAGGCGACGTTGCGCGCCGCCTCGGCCACCGCGTGCCTGCCGCCCTCGCAGGGATCGAGCGCCACGTAGCGCTGGTTGCCGTCCACCGACACGGCGAGCCCGAAGCCGGTGCCGGGGACGCGGAGCACGCCCGCGTCGCCGCCGGGACCGAGCACGGTTTCCGCCTGCACGGTGGAGTCGTACTGCTCGTAGACCCAGCGCTTGCTCGCGATGCCGGGATCGTCGAGCAGGAGCGGCAGCGCACCCGCCGGGTCACACTTCGGCTCACCTTCCGGCCGGGCCCTGCGCCGCGCGATCGCCGCGGGCGCCTCCCGCGCCTCGGGGTGGTAGACCGGGCAGCCCTCCACCAGCCGATCACCCGGGATCGCGGCCACGGTGACGCCGTCGTGTACGACGCGGAAGAGGCCGTCGTCCGTCACCCGGCCCACCGGCGTCGCGGTGAGCTCCCAGCGGGCAGAAACCGCCTGGATCGCCTCGACCCGGTGGGGCTCGGCCACCACCAGCATCCGCTCCTGTGACTCCGAGAGCATGATCTCGTACGGCGTCATGCCGGGCTCGCGCACCGGTACCAGACTGGTGTCGAGCTCCACGCCCACGCCGCCACGGGCCGCCATCTCCGCCGAGGAGCTGGTGAGCCCCGCGGCACCCATGTCCTGGATCGCCACGACGAGACCCGTCTCGATCAGCTCGAGCGTCGCCTCGAGGAGGAGCTTCTCGGTGAACGGATCGCCCACCTGGACCTGCGGCCGCCGGCTCCCGCTCGCCAGGGAGAGATCTTCCGAGGCGAAGCTCGCCCCATGGATGCCGTCCCGGCCGGTTCGCGCCCCCATGGCGAGGAGGACGTTGCCCGCGCCGTGGGCCCGCGCCCGCATGAGGTCCTTCTCGCGCAGCAGCCCCACGCACATCGCGTTCACCAGCGGATTGCCGCTGTAGCCGGGGGCGAACGCCACCTCGCCCCCGAGCGTCGGGACCCCGACGCAATTGCCGTAATCGCCCACCCCCTTGACGATGCCGGCGAAGAGGTAGCGGTTCCGCGCGTCGTCGAGCGGTCCCAGCCGGAGCGAGTTGAGCAGCGCCACCGGGTGGGCGCCCATGGTGAAGACGTCGCGGAGAATCCCGCCCACGCCCGTGGCGGCGCCCTGGTACGGCTCGACCGCGCTCGGGTGATTGTGGGACTCGATCTTGAACGCGACCGCCCAACCGTCGGGCAGACGGAGGACGCCGGCGTTTTCGCCGGGGCCCTGGACCACCTGCGGCCCGGCGGTCGGAAGGGTCCGCAGCACCGGCCGGGTGTGCTTGTAGGAGCAGTGCTCCGACCAGAGGGCGGAGAAGATGCCGAGCTCGGTGAGCGTGGGCGTACGTCCGAGCAGCGCCATGATCTCGGCGTATTCGCGCTCGCTGAGGTTGTGCTCCCGCACCACCTCGGGCGTGACCTCGCGCTCGCCGGGGAAGGCGCGGGCCTCGGTCAGCACGCCGGCGCCGGTCATGAGCCCGCCCTGAGCTTCTGGAGCGAAGCCCAGACGTCGCTCATCACCTTGCGGAGCGCGCCGCCTTCCTCGTCCTTCATGAGCAGCCGGATCTCCTCGTGGTCGAGCCAGATCCCGTGACAGTCGGGGCAGCGATCCACCTGCACGCCGTGGAAGTCCTCGGTGTGGAGATCCGCCCCGCACTTGGGACACTTCATGAGATGGCTCTTCCGCTCGGCGGCACGGGCGGCGGCGGCCGCCTTCTCCCGCATCTTCCGCAGCTCCTCCTGATCCAGCCGCGCGAAGTACTCGTCCTCGTTCTTGCTGGGTTTCTCGGTGCTCATGGCGCTCCGTTCGCGGCCAACCTCGCCGCCGGCATCGGACGATTACCGGTCACTTGTCACCGCTCCATGCTGCATCAGGGAATCAAACACCCCGCGCCCCGCGGCGGAGCCGAGCCCCGGTTCGGCCAGCCGCTCGGGGTGGGGCATCATGCCCACCACGTTTCCCGGGGGGTTGCAGATCGCCGCGATGTCACGCATGGAGCCGTTGGGATTCACCGGTGCGTCGGGAAGGCCGCCGTCGGCGTAGCGGAGCACGATCTGCCCGCCCGCCTCGATCGCGTCCAGGGTCTCCTCCGAGGCGACGAAGCGGCCCTCGCCGTGGCCGATCGGGATCCGGATCACCTCGCCGACCCGATAGGCCGCGGTGAACGGGGTCCCGGTCCGCTCGACCCGCACGTCCACCGGGCGGGAGAGGTACTTGAGTCCGGCGTTGCGCACCAGCGCGCCCGGGAGCAGCCCGGCCTCGCAGAGGATCTGGAACCCGTTGCAGATGCCCAGCACCGGGCCGCCCGCCGCGGCGTGGAGCCGGACCGCCTCCATGATCGGACTGAAGCGCGCGATCGCGCCGCAGCGCAGGTAGTCGCCGTAGCTGAAGCCGCCCGGGAGGATCACCGCCTCGGCGTCGCCCAGGCTCGGATCCCGGTGCCCGACGTAGAAGGTGCTCCCGCCGGCGCGCTCCACCGCCCGGCACGCCTCGGGCTCGCAGTTGCTGCCCGGAAAGCGCACCACCGCGACCCGGGTCACGGGCTCCCTCCGTTCTCCACGCTGATCTCGTAGTCCTCGATGACCGGATTGGCGAGGAGCTTGTCGCACATCCGGCGGACCACCGCCCCGGCCTCGGCCGCGCTCGCCGCGGCGATGTCGAGCGCGATCGCCCGGCCGACGTGCACGTTCGTCGCTCCCTCGAAGCGGAGCGCGGCGAGGGCGTGCTCGACCGCCTGGCCCTGGGGATCGAGGAGGCCGGCCCGCGGCAGAATG
>DASYRI010000051.1:0-12479 GCA_036004545.1 Gemmatimonadales bacterium | reverse complement strand
GTGATCAGCTCGATCGTCATCTGGATGTTGTCCCCCGGCATCACCATCTCCACCCCCGCCGGCAGCTCCACGTTCCCGGTCACGTCCGTCGTGCGGAAGTAGAACTGGGGCCGATACCCCTTGAAGAACGGCGTGTGCCGGCCCCCCTCCTCCTTGGTCAGCACGTACACCTCCGCCTCGAACTGGGTGTGCGGCGTGATGCTCCCCGACTTCGCCAAGACCATCCCCCGCTCCACTTCGTTCTTCTCCACCCCCCGCAGCAGGAGCCCCACGTTGTCCCCCGCCTGCCCGTAGTCCAGCAGCTTCCGGAACGCCTCCACCCCGGTCACCACGCTCTTCTTCTCGCTCCCGAACCCCACCAGCGCCACCTCGTCCCCGGTCTTGATCTTCCCCCGGTCGATCCGCCCCGTCGCCACCGTCCCCCGCCCGGTGATGCTGAACACGTCCTCCACCGGCATCAGGAACGGCTTGTCAATCTCCCGCTTGGGCTCCGGGATGTAGTCGTCCAGCGCGGTATAGAGCTCCACGATCGTCCCGATCGCGTCCGCGTCGCCCTGGATCGCCTGCATCGCGCTCCCCCGGATCACCGGGGTGTCGTCGCCGGGGAACTTGTAGGCGCTCAACAGCTCCCGCACCTCCAGCTCCACCAGGTCCAACAGCTCCGCGTCGTCCACCTGGTCGCACTTGTTCAGAAACACCACGATCGAGGGCACGTTCACCTGGCGCGCCAGCAGGATGTGCTCCCGGGTCTGCGGCATCGGCCCGTCCACCGCGCTCACCACCAGGATCGCCCCGTCCATCTGGGCCGCCCCGGTGATCATGTTCTTCACGTAGTCGGCGTGCCCCGGACAGTCCACGTGGGCATAGTGGCGCTTGGGGGTCTGGTACTCCACGTGGCTGGTCGCGATGGTCAGGATCTTGGTCGCGTCCCGCCGCCCCTGGCTGGCCGACGCCTTGGCCACCTCGTCATAGCTGACGTACTTCCCCCCCCACCCCTTGTCGGCCGACACCTTGGTCAGCGCCGCGGTCAGCGTCGTCTTCCCGTGGTCCACGTGCCCGATCGTCCCGACGTTCACGTGGGGCTTGGTGCGTTCGAATTTGGCTTTGGCCATGTCCTGTTCCCCCAGCGGGTTCGACTCTAACCCCTGATCCCTGACCCCTGATCCCTATCCCTTGACCTTCGCCACGATCTCCTCCGCCACGCTCTTCGGTACTTCCGCGTAGTGGTCGAACTGCATCGAGTACACCGCCCGCCCCTGGCTCATGCTCCGGAGGTCGGTGGAGTATCCGAACATCTCGGCCAGCGGCACGTCGGCGGCCACGACCTGGGCATCGCCGCGCTGGGTCATGCCGCCGATCTTGCCGCGCCGGCTGGCGAGATCGCCGATGACGTCGCCGAGGAAATCCGAGGGACTCACCACCTCGACCTCCATGATCGGCTCGAGGATGATCGGATGGGCCTGCTTGGCCGCCTCCTTGAACGCCATGGAGCCCGCGATCTTGAACGCCATCTCCGAGCTGTCCACGTCGTGGTAGCTGCCGAAGACCAGCGTGACCTTGACGTCCACCACCGGGTAGCCGGCCAGCACGCCGGTCTCCAGCGCTTCCTTGATGCCGGCCTCGACCGGCTTGATGAACTCGCGGGGAATCACCCCGCCCACGGTCTTGTCCTCGAAATGGAAGCCGCTGCCCTGCTCGGCCGGCTCGAGGTCGATCACCACGTGGCCGTACTGGCCCTTGCCGCCCGACTGCCGGATGAACTTGCCCTCCACCTTGGTGACTTTCTTCCGGATCGTCTCGCGGTAGGCCACCTGCGGGCGGCCCACATTCGCCTCGACCTTGAACTCCCGCTTCATCCGGTCCACGATGATCTCGAGATGGAGCTCGCCCATGCCGGCGATGATCGTCTGGCCGGTTTCGACGTCGGTCCGCACCCGGAAGGTGGGGTCCTCCTCGGCCAGCTTCTGGAGCGCGATCCCCAGCTTGTCCTGGTCCACCTTGGTCTTGGGCTCGATGGCGACGTCGATGACCGGATTGGGAAATTTCATCGCCTCCAGGATGACCGGATCGTCCTCGTCGGAGAGCGTGTCCCCGGTGCGGGTATCCCGGAGGCCGATGGCGGCGGCGATGTCGCCGGCCAGGACTTCCTCGATCTCCTCCCGCTTGTTGGCGTGCATCTGGAGCAGCCGCGCGATCCGCTCCCGCTTGTCCTTGGTGCTGTTGTAGACGTAGCTCCCCGACTTGATCGACCCGGAGTAGACCCGGAAAAAGGTCAGCCGCCCCACGAAGGGGTCGGTCGCGACTTTGAACGCCAGGGCCGCGAACGGCTCGGTGTCGTTGGCCTTCCGCTCCACGTGGGTGTCGTCATGCTGCGGGAGGTGGCCCTGCACCGGCTTGATGTCCACCGGACTCGGCAGGTAATCCACCACCGCGTCGAGCAGCGCCTGCACCCCCTTGTTCTTGAACGACGCGCCGCACAGCACCGGGACGATGGCGCCGGCGCAGGTGGCCTTGCGAATCGCGACCGTGATTTCCTCGAGCGAGAGCTCGGCGCCGCCGAGGTACTTCTCCATCAGCTTGTCGTCGGATTCCACGGCCGCCTCGATGACGTCATGCCGCGCCTGCTCCACCCGCTCCCGGTAGGCCTGCGGAACGGGCATCTCCTCGAACTCCTTGCCCAGGGTCGCGTCGTCGAAGATGACCTCGACCCGCCGGAGCACGTCGATGTGCCCGGTGAACAGCTCCCCCGAGCCGACCGGCAGCTGGAGGGGGAAGGCGCGGCGGGTGAGCCGGCCCCGGATCATCTCGAGGCAGCGCTCGAAGTCGGCGCCGGTCCGGTCCATCTTGTTGGCGAAGATGATCCGGGGAACCCCGTACCGGTCCGCCTGGCGCCAGACCGTCTCGGTCTGCGGCTCCACCCCGGCCACCGAATCGAGCAGCGCCACCGCGCCGTCCAGCACCCGGAGGGACCGCTCCACCTCGACGGTGAAGTCCACGTGCCCCGGCGTGTCGATGATGTTGATCCGGTGCAGCGTGTCGTTCCGCTTCCAGAAGCAGGTCGTCGCGGCCGACGTGATGGTGATGCCACGCTCCTGCTCCTGCTCCATCCAGTCCATGGTGGCCGCGCCGTCGTGGACCTCGCCGATCTTGTAGTTCTTTCCCGTGTAGTACAGGATGCGCTCGGTGGTCGTCGTCTTCCCGGCATCAATGTGCGCCATGATGCCGATGTTCCGATACCGTTCGAGCGGGGTTTCGCGCGCCATAGGTCCCAACGTCCCGGTCAACGAAAAAGCGGGGCGACCGACCCGGAATCCTCCGGTGGTATCGCTCCGCGCACATCCGGCGGGCCGGCCCGCGGATGGGAGTCCTCCAGAAGAACTCCACGCGTTGTCGTCAGAGGGCCGGAGGTGGGGAGCCGAGGCTCCTCACGCGACCCGATTTCGCTGTCTCAGGAAGTAGCGAGTAGCGAGGAGCGAGAAGGGAACTGCCCGCCCCTTCTCGCTACCTCCTTCTCGCTATCTCCTAACCACCTACCACCGATAGTGGGCAAACGCCCGGTTCGCCTCCGCCATCCGGTGGGTGTCTTCCTTCTTCTTGATCGCGTTTCCCTCGCCCTTGGAGGCGAGGATCAGCTCCGCCGCGAGGCGGTCCGCCATCGTCTTCTCGCTCCGGCCCCGCGCGAAGGAGATGAGCCAGCGCATCGCCAACGCCGTCCGCCGCTCGGGGCGGACCTCCACCGGCACCTGCAACGAGGCCCCGCCCACCCGGCGGCTCTTCACCTCGAGCGACGGCTTCACGTTGGCGACCGCCTGCTTGAACACCGTCACCCCGGGCTGGCTGGTCCGCTCCTCGATCAGGTCCATCGCCCGGTAGAAGATTCCCTCGGCGAGGCTCTTCTTCCCCTCGTACATCAGGTTGCTGACGAACTTGGAGACCGTCTGGCTGTCGTAGCGCGGATCGGGCGGCACCGGACGCTTGACCGATTTGGAGCGGCGGCTCATGCGTTGCCGCCCTTCCCGGCCGCTTCCTTGGGCGCTTTGGCGCCGTATTTCGAGCGGCTCTGCTTCCGGCCCGTCACGCCGGCGGCGTCCAGCGTCCCCCGCACGATGTGATAGCGCACGCCCGGCAGATCCTTCACCCGGCCGCCCCGGATCAGGACGATCGAGTGCTCCTGAAGATTGTGGCCCTCGCCCGGGATGTAGGCGATCACCTCGAACCCGTTCGTAAGCCGCACCTTGGCCACCTTGCGGAGGGCGGAGTTGGGCTTCTTGGGCGTCGTCGTATAGACCCGGGTGCAGACGCCCCGGCGGAACGGATTCGCCTTGAGCGCGGGCGACTTGTCCTTGGTGAGCGCCGACTTGCGGCCGTGGCGGATCAACTGGTTGATCGTCGGCATGAGCTGCGGCTCTGGACCACTCCGGTGCCGTAAGTTTCTGAGCGCCGCTTTGTGCGGCAGCCCGATAAGGTATCAGCGCCAGCGGCCCTGGTCAACCGGCGGCAGGCAACGCTGGTGGTACAGGCCGTCGGCGTGACCGCCGGCTTTCCGCCGGGCTCCCTCACCCGCCCGTCAGGGAGTCTGCGGGAGCAGCTGTCCCTCGCGGATGAGGATCCGTCCGTTCGCGGTGACGCTCGCGTTCTCCAGGAACAGCAGCACCTCCCCGTTGCTGGACCGGTTGCGCCCGCCCGATTCCCAGTTGTCTCCGATCGCCACCCGGGCCACGCCGGCCCCGTAGCCGTAGTAGGGCATGAAGCCAGAGGCCAGGGTCCGGGGCAGCGCCGGATTGGTGCCGATCACGAACTCGCCCGGGAGACGCTTGTCCCCGCTCGCCGCCTCCCAGGAGCGGACCGCGGCCTCGGCGCCGCGCCGTGATTCCAGCCGCGTCACCCGGCCGTTTCGAAAGGTCGCCGAGAGCACCGGGCTTCGGGTGTCGAAGCCGGTGTAACCGACAACGGTGCCCTCCGCCCGGACCAGGTCGGTGGTGCGCAGCACACCGGCGGGGAGCTCCTCCTCCCGGTCCCGGACCGATCGAGCGCGGGCGACCTTGGCCCGGCCAGCGTCGCCGGTGTTGTGGTGGATCCAGGCGCCGGCGGGGATGGAGAAGGCCAGGTCGGTGCCGTTAGGCGCGGTGATCCGCACCGCCGCCCCCCGGAGCGCTCGCTCGAGGCCGGCCTGCACCCGCTCCAGCTGCTCCGGCGGTACCGCGATGGCCGCGGCGTAGATCGAATCAATGGCGGCGATGTCCCCGGCGTCGGGCGGGAGGAACCAGTGGAAGTGGACGCTGCGGACCCGGGAGCGCTCCACCAGATGCTCGAAGGGCCGGCCGCTCAACCCGGCCAGGGGCATGGGCAGCCAGATGGCGGCGTCCGCCCGCGCGAACAGCGCGCCCCGGGCCGAGTCGCTGCCGGAAGTCGCGGAGGGAATCTCGCCGGCGATCTCCCCGCCGGCACCCGCGATCGCGACTCGAAGGGCGGGGGCGATGCCCCGGTCGCTGCCCGGGTCCCAGAAGAGCACCACCCGCTCCCCCCGCGAGAGCTGGAGGGTGCGGCGCACCACGAGGTCCGCCACCCGGCTCCAGTCCACCCGGCTGGGAGGGGCGGCCTGGGCCGCGAGGGCCAGGGGCAGGAGCCCGAGCAGCGAGAGCGCCGGGGCGAAGACGTTAGGCATGGTTCGCGGGCTTCTGGCTCAGGCCGGAGAGCTGCCGGCCGGCCAGGAGCCCCGCGAGTCCCCACACTACGAGCAACAACACCGTTCGGACCACCAGAACCCGGTAGGTCACGATCTCCCGGCCTCCGATCGCTCCGACCAGCCGGCCGGCGTCCAGCAGAAAGACCGGCGCGGCGACGAGGGCGACCCCGCCCAGCGCCAGGTGGAGCGCGCCGAGCAGTTGGAGTCCCCGCCGGTGCGCGAGGGCGACGGCGGCCCAAACCAGCAGGGCGTCCGCAGTCACCAGGGCGGCGCCCCGCGTCCCGATCGTGGTGAGGAGCCGCATTCGGCCCGCCGGCAGGATCAGGTCGATCCCGGCGAGCGCGACGTCGAGATCCGCCGCCTGTTGCAGCAGCACGACCGCCCCGACTGCGGCGACGATCGGCAGGAAGGGTCTCTCGGAGATCACCGCTTTGTTCCCCGAGTGGCCTGCCCGTCGATGAGCATCGCCGCACCCATCTTCCGAGCTCCCTTGGAATCGCGTGAGGACCGGAACGACATGATGCCCGACCAGACCAGCAGCACGACTCCGAGCAGGGAGACGCCCGCCGCGCGGATGGATGCCGCGTCATAGCGTCGCGAGGCGCCTGACCGCACCAGCCGGCGGAGCTGCAGGGCGTCCAGGCCGAAGAGGCCGACGCCGACGACCAGCGCCAGCGCGATGATCAGGTTGACTACGCCGAGCAGCCGGAGCGCGTTCCGGTCGTCGCGAGCGACGGCCGCCGTGAAGAGCATCACGTCGGCCACCAGGAAGACGCTCACCCTGGAGGCGGCCAGGCCGAAGGCCCCGAATCGCCACTCGATCGAGTCGAGCGCCACGGGGTTGGCCAGGATGGTGGAGATCAGGTCGGCAATCTGGTCGGCTGCAAGCAGGATTCCCGCCAGATAGAGGAGGCCCAGGAGGCGCTGGACCCGCGTATCGTTCGAGGTCACCGAGGGGCTCCTTGTGACGGAAAACCGGCGACGAGCGTCACCACAGCTATCATAGTAACACGTTGCCGTCGCCCCCAGCCATCAGTAGCTTGCGGGAGTGTATGCGTCTCCGCCCGTTCCGATGACCCACCCACGGCGGCTGCTCGCCGCATCCGTTGTTCTGGTTCTCCTCGCCGCGGCGGGCTGCGGCAAGGACCCAACCTCGAACAACATTCCCACCGGAATCTCCGTTCAGTCGGGAGACCACCAGGCCGGCGCCGTCGGGAACGCGCTGCCCACCACGGTGGTGTTCAAGGTCGTCAACGCTGACGGCGGGGTACCCGGGATTTCCGTGAGCGTGGCCGTGCCCCCCGGCCAGGGAGGCTCGGGCTCACCCCGGAACGGCAAGACCGGCGCGGGCGGCCTGTTCGCGGTCACCTGGACCCTCGGCGGCATCGTCGGAGCACAAACCCTCACCGCCACCGCCTCCGGCGGCTTCTCCGCCACCGCCACCGCGACCGCCAGCGCCGGCGCCGCATCGGTGGTGACGGCGGTGAGCGACGTCTTCCAGAACGTGGTGGTCGGCCACGCCGTGTCGCTCCGACCCTCGGTGAAGGTGACCGACGCGTTCAGCAATCCCCTCCCGGGCGTGGCCGTCACGTTCGAAGCGCTCACCCCGGGCGAGGTGCTGACCGGAACCGCCCAGACCACGGACGCGAACGGACTCGCCACGCTCGGCTCGTGGACCATCGGGCCGGACGCGGTGAGTTATGTGGTCCGGGGCGGGATCCCGAGCGGAGCCGTCGCCGTCTTCGAGGCGCGCGGCATCCCGGCCACCGTGACCGCGGTTGCGGGGGACGGACAGACCGCCAACGTCGGGACGATCGTGCCGGTTCTGCCGGCGGTGAAGGCCGCCCGGGACGATGGCTCGCCGCTCGCCGGCGTAGCGGTGACCTATGTGATATCCAATGGCGGCGGGCGGGTGGACGGGGGAACCGTGGTGACCGGGCTGGACGGCACCGCCCGCCCCACCCGCTGGGTGCTCGGCACCACGCCGGGCACCAATCGCCTCAGCGCCCAGTCGCAGGGCCGCGACCCGGTGACGTTCACCGCGACCGGCGTCGCCGCGACCCCAGCGTCGCTGGTGGCAGCCTCACCTACGGCGCAGACCGGGTTCTTCGGCAACTACACGCCCTCGCGTCCCGCGGTCCTGGTGAAGGACGCGCAGGGAAACCCGGTCGCGGGGACACCGGTCAGCTTCGCGATCACCCAGGGTGACGGCAGCATCAGCGGCGCCACCCAGACGACCGACTTCGAAGGCCGCGCCACCCTCGCCTCCTGGCGCCTCGGCGCCGCGGCGACCCAGGCGGTCCAGACCACCAGCCCTTTCACGCCCGTGACCTTCACCGCAACCCCCGGTGCCCCGCCCGCCAGTACGTTCAAGATCACGGTGCGGTACGACCTGACGTGCACCGGGTGCCTTGCGCCCACCGTGGCACAGCGGGCGGCGTTCGACGCCGCGGTAGCGCGGTGGACCCAGCTGCTCGTACGCGGAGGGCCGCCCTACCTGGTCTTCGAGGACGCGACGCCGTGCGCGCCCTCGATCATTGGTGAGACGGTTGACGGGGTCGTGATCTACGCCCATCTGGTTCCGATTGACGGGGTCAACGGCGTCCTGGGGCAGTCGGGCCCCTGTATCCTGCGCGACGACCCCGGGTACCTGGCGGCCGAGGGCCTCATGGAGTTCGATACCGCCGACCTTGCCGTGCTGGAGGCGAGCGGCCAGCTCAATCAGGTAATCCTTCACGAGATGGGGCACGTGCTCGGCTTCGGCACCATCTGGGATTTCGATCCGTTCCCGGGGCAGAAGCCCGCGAACGCGTTCCTGGTCGGCTTCGGCGGTCTGGACCCGTTCTTCAACGGCGACGGCGCCCGGTCAGCGTTCTTCGGCTCCGCCGCGGCGGGCACCACGTTCACCGGCAACCCGGTCCCGGTCGAGGCCGGCGGCGGGGCGGGCACCGCATATTCGCACTGGCGGGAGTCCAGGTTCGGTAGCGAGCTGATGACCGGCTTTCTCAATTCAGGGATCAATCCGCTGAGCGCGATCACCGTGGACCAGTTCCGCGACCTGGGCTACGTGGTGAACGACGCGCTGGCGGATTCCTACACGTTCCAGGCCTCGTTGCGGAGCGCCCTGGAGACGCCGCTTCAGCTGATCGAGGGCAAGGTCCCCGGCGACATCATCGTGATCAACCGCCAGGGGCATGAGGCGAGGAGGATCCCCCGGCGGTAAGACGAAAGGACGGAAAGACGGAAGAGCGACGGGGATGTGAGGAAACGCCCCCGGCCACTGGCCGGGGGCGTTGTCTGTCTACATTCCGCGTTTCGGTCCTTCCGTCCCCCTACAACACCTCCACCTCCTCGATGGCCGCGAGCACCGGCGGCTCCGGCTCGGGCGGCGCCGGGGGCGGCGGCTCGAAGCCGGCCGGCGGCTGGATCTCCAGGTCCACGTACCGGTAGTGCCCGGTCCCCGCGGGGATCAGGTGCCCGATGATGATGTTCTCCTTGAGGCCGCGCAGATCGTCCTTGGCGCCGCGAATGGCGGCGTCGGTGAGGACCCGGGTGGTCTCCTGGAACGACGCGGCCGAAATGAAGCTCTGGGTCGTGAGGCTCGCCTTGGTGATGCCGAGGAGGAGCGGCTCGGCCGTGGCCGGCTTCCCCTTCCGCTTGAGCACCCGCTCGTTCTCCTCGCGGAAGGAGAGCTTGTCCACCGGCTCGGCCTCGAGGAAGCTGGTGTCGCCGGGGTCGGTGACCCGCACCTTCTGGAGCATCTGGCGCACGATGACGCCGATGTGCTTGTCGGCGATCCGCACCCCCTGGAGCCGGTACACCTCCTGGACCTCGTTGAGCAGGTACTCCTGCACCGCGCGGGGGCCCTTGATGAGCAGGATCTCGTGCGGGTTGACCGGCCCCTCGGTCAGGCGGTCGCCGGCGCGGACCCGGTCGCCCTCGTGCACCCGCAGGTGCTTGCCGGCCGGCACCTCGTAGGTCTCGGGAGTCTCGCCCTCGGCAACGGCGCCCTCGCGGGAGACCGGGTAGACGAAGATCTCGCGCTTGCCGCGCTTGATCTCGCCGAATTTCACCACGCCGTCGATTTCCGACATGGTGGCCGGATCCTTCGGGCGCCGGGCTTCGAACAGCTCGGCAATCCGGGGAAGGCCGCCGGTGATATCGCGGGTCTTGTAGGCCTGCCGCGGCATCTTGGTGACCGAGACACCCTTGACCACCCTGACCGGGGCCGACAGGTATACCGTCTTGTCCCGGCTTTCCTTCTTGGACTTGGACGGCCACGCCTCGCTCACCGGCCGCTCGTCCACGTGGTACTTGGACGACCAGGGGTTGGCCTCGTCGGGCATGTCGATGGCCCGGCTGACCTGATCGGTGGGCGACCCGAAGATGATCCGGGAGCCCTCGGCCAGGGTGTACTCCTGCGGATCCTTGCGGTTGGCGGAGTACACCAGTACCGAGGGGTGCAGCTCCCGGTCCGGGTCCGCGGTGACCACCAGCGAGCGGAGCCCGGTGCCTTCGTCGAGCTCCTCCCGCAGGGTGACGTCCTTGACCAGGTCCTTCCAGCGGAGCTCGCCGTCGGACTTGATGATGCTGGGGTCGTTGTAGGGATCCCAGGTGTAGAGTATGGTGGCGCGCTTCTCGGAATCTCCCTTGGAAACGACGTCGCCCTCCTTGGCGTGGAGGATGGCGCCCTCGGGCACCGGGTAGCGGCTCAGCACGTGGGACGCATCCTTCGGATCCATCACCAGGATGCCTTCCTTGGCCTCCTCGGTGGCCGACTCGTCCTCGCGGGTGAGCACCACCCGGATGATGCCCTTGGTGCCGTCCTCGTACTCCACGTCGAGGTCGGTGTACTCGAGGCCCTTGGTGTACTTGACCGACCCGTCGGACCGCGCCCGGCGCTCCGCCTCTTCGGCGATGCGCGAGGAGGTGCCGCCGATGTGGAAGGTCCGGAGCGTGAGCTGGGTGCCCGGCTCGCCGATGGACTGCGCGGCCAGGATGCCGACGGCCTCGCCCATGTCCACCATTTCCATGGTGGCGAGGTTGCGGCCGTAGCACATCCGGCAGACGCCCCGCTTCGCCTCGCAGGTCAGCACCGAGCGGATCTTCACCTTCTCGATACCGGCGTCCTCGATGGCGTCGGAGGTCTCCTCGTCGATCAACTGGCCCGACTGGACCAGCAGCTTGGGATCGCCGTGCTCGTCCAGCTCGTGCGGGTCGCTGACGTCCTCGCCCGCCACGGTGCCGAGGATCCGCTCCTTGAGCGACTCGATGATGTCCTCGCCCTCCTTGAGCGCGCTGACCTCGAGGCCCAGGATGGTGCCGCAATCCTCCTCGGTGACCGTCACGTCCTGGGCCACGTCCACCAGCCTGCGGGTGAGGTACCCGGCGTCGGCGGTCTTCAGAGCGGTATCCGCCAGGCCCTTCCGGGCGCCGTGGGTGGAGATGAAGTACTCCAGCACCGAGAGCCCCTCGCGGAAGTTCGACTTGATCGGGCTCTCGATGATCTCGCCGATGCCGCCGGTGAGCTTCTTCTGCGGCTTGGCCATCAGGCCCCGCATCCCGGCGAGCTGCCGGATCTGGTCGCGGCTGCCGCGGGAGCCGGAGTCGAACATCATGAACACCGGGTTGAACCCGCCGCGGGAGAGCCGCATCGAGTTCACCATCGCCTCGGCCACGTCGTTGTTGGCGTGGGTCCAGGCGTCGATCACCTTGTTGTACCGCTCGCCGAAGGTGATCTGCCCGGTGTTGTAGGCCCGCTGGAACCGCTCCACCCGCTTCTGGGCCTCCTCGAGCAGCGAGGCCTTGGCGATCGGGATCTCGAGGTCCTCCACCCCGATCGAAATACCGCCCATGGTGGCGAAGTCGAAGCCGAACCGCTTGAGCCGGTCGAGGAACTCGACCGTCTCCCGGAGCCCGGCGCGCCGGTAGCTCTGCAGCACCAGCTCGGAGAGGTTCTTCTTCTTCATCAGCTCGTCCCGGAAGCCGAGCTCCGCCACGACCTGCCGCGGCAGGATGTTGTTGAAGAGCACCCGGCCCACGGTGGTGCGGATCCAGCGCGCCTCGCGGTCCTCCGCTTCGGCGGGCGGGATGTACCAGAAGTGGATCGGGGAATGGTAGGTCGCCTTCCCGGCCTGGAGCGACATCTCCAGCTCGGCGATGCTGCCGTAGTGATTGGCGTCTTTCCAGAGCCGGGCCCGGGTCTCCTCCGACCTGGCGCCCGCCTTGCGAATCTCCTCGTCCAGGCCGCTGGGCAGCTTGGTGAGCCAGTAGGATCCCAGCACCATATCCTGCGACGGCTCGGCCACCGGCCGCCCGTCGGAGGGCTTGAGGATGTTGTTGGACGACACCATGAGGAGCCGCGCCTCGAGCTGGGCCTCGAACGAGAGCGGCACGTGCACGGCCATCTGGTCGCCGTCGAAGTCGGCGTTGAACGCCGCGCAGACCAGCGGGTGGATCCGGATCGCCTTCCCCTCGACCAGCTTGGGCTCGAAGGCCTGGATGCCGAGCCGGTGGAGGGTCGGCGCGCGGTTGAGCAGCACCGGGTGGTCCTGGATGATCTCCTCCAGGATCTCGTACACCTCCGGCCCCTCGCGCTCGACGATCTTCTTGGCCCGCTTGACGGTCTCCGCGATGCCCTTCTCCACCAGCTTGTGGATAATGAACGGCTTGAAGAGCTCGACCGCCATGGCCTTGGGCAGGCCGCACTGGTGCAGCCGCAGCTCCGGGCCCACCACGATGACGGAGCGGCCCGAGTAGTCCACGCGCTTGCCCAGCAGGTTCTGGCGGAACC
>DASYRI010000050.1:0-9646 GCA_036004545.1 Gemmatimonadales bacterium | reverse complement strand
GTCGGCGGGCGCAGGGGCTGGAGCTCCCGAAGGGCGCGTTGGTGCGCCCCCGCCATGCGTACCCGCTCCGAATGCGACCGCGCACCTCCGGCGCCCGGAGGGAGCTCCACCCCGAGCCCGCGATGAGACGGGGCAGCGGCGCCCGAGCGCCCCGACCCCGCGGGGCCGGGTCAGGCGCTCGCCCCGGCACGCCTCCGCCGGTAACTTTCTCTCCCCCCGGCCAGGCCCGCCAGACACTGGAGGAAGCGTGACCACCCGTATTCGCAGGAGCCCCATCGCGCGCGGCCTCGCGGTGCTCGCGCTGCTCGAGGGAAGCGTCCCCGTGCTCCACGCCCAGATCACGGCCGCCGAGTACGCGGCGCGGCGCGATTCGCTCGCGGCGCGGGTCGGCGACGGAGTGGTGGTCGGGTTCGGCGGCCGCACCCCGGTCACCGATTTCGGCCCGTTCTACCAGCTTCCCGGCTTCCGCTACCTCACCGGCTACCTCTACGCCGACGCGACGCTGGTGATGGTGGTGCAGGGCGGGAAGGGCAAGAGCACACTCTTCGTCAACCGGAGCACGCCTCGCCGGGCGCTCTACTACGGCGAGGAGCCCGACTCCGCCCGGATCGCGCGCGAGCTGGGCCTGGCCTCCCGCTCGGCGGGAGACCTGACGGGGGTGGTGGACTCACTGGCCCGAGGGGCAGCCGGAGGGGGGAGCGGCGCCGGGGGCGGCGGGACGGGCGCGCCCCCGTTCTACTCGCTCCGAGACATTGAGGACGCCGACTTCGCCCAGGCCGATTCGCTGACCCGCGGCACCGCGTTCATGCGAGGGCTGGCGGCCCGACACCCGGGTCTCCTGGTGAAGGACGCGCATCCGATCGTGGACCGGCTCCGCGCCCGGAAGAGCCCGGCGGAGCTTGCCCTGCTGCGGAAGGCCGCGGAGATCAGCGCGGAGGGGCACCGCGAGCTGATGCGGCGGATCGAGCCCGGAATGCACGAGTACGACCTCCAGGCGATCATCGAGTACGCCTTTCGCCGGGGCGGCGCCGAGCGGCCGGCCTACGGCTCCATCGTGGGCGCGGGGCCCAACGGCACCCAGCTCCACTACATGAAGGACCGGCGCGAAGCCCGTCCGGGCGAGGTGGTGGTGGTGGACGCGGCGGCGGAATACGACGGCTACGCCGCCGACATCACCCGCACCCTCCCGGTGAGCGGCACCTACACCGCCGAGCAGCGCGCCCTCTACCAGGTGGTGCGGGACGCGCAGGCCGCGGCGGAGCGGAACTCGCGCCCGGGGATGGCGATCCAGGCGGCGCAGGACAGCTCGGTGGACGTGCGGGCGCGCGGGCTCGCCGAGCTCGGCCTGATCGAATCGCCCACCGCCGGCTTCGATCCGCCGTGGCCGGCCGATTGCGAGCGAGCGCCGCGCGCCTGCCGGCAGGTGATGCTCTTCGCGATCCACGGGATCAGCCACGGGCTGGGCCTCGCGGTGCACGACCCGCTGCAGGCGTACTACGGCGAGCGCACCTTCAAGGAGGGCGACGCGTTCACCATCGAGCCCGGGATCTACGTGAGCCCGAAGCTGCTCGAGATCCTGCCCGACACCCCGAAGAACCGCGCCTTCGCGGCCCGGGTGCACTCCGCGGTGGAGAAGTACCAGGACACCGGGGTCCGGATCGAGGACGACTACGTGATCACGGCCCAGGGGCTGGAGTGGATCTCCAGGGTGCCGCGGGAGCTGGAGGAGATCGAGGCGCTGATCCGGAGCCGTCCCAAGCCGGTGCCGTAGCGGGGCCGGCCCCGGTCAGGAACCGCCGGCCCGGGCGTCGGCTTCCGCCGCCAGCGGGCGTCCGGCCCGCTCCCGGGTCACCATCCAATAGATGACCAGGCTGCAGGTGGCCAGCCCCGCCGCGGCGAAGAACGCGGCGCCGGGCAGGTGCGCCCGCGCACCGGGCGCCGAGAAGCGGCCGAAGAGCTGGGTCATGAGGGGCGGCCCGGCGATCGAGCTCAGGGAGAAGAGGCTGGCCACCGCGCCCTGGAGCTCCCCCTGCGCGTTGGCCGCGACCCGGTGCGACAGGAAGGCGTTGGTGACCGGCATGACCAGCGCGCCGAAGAACCAGGTCGCGAGCCAGGCGAACATCATCCAGCCGGCCGTCGCGGTCGCGTAGCCGAGGTAGCCGGTGATGGCGACCGCGATGCCGAGCATCGCCGCGCGGCGCTCGCCGATCCGCGGCACCAGCACCCGGGGCAGGATCGCCTGGGCCGAGGCCATGATCGCCCCCACCAGGGCGAGCGAGGCGCCGATGGTGCGCTCCGGCCAGCCGAAGCGGAGCTTGGTGTAGAAGGCCCAGGTGGAGGGCATCACCTGGTGGCCCAGCATCCAGAGGAAGAGCGCGCCGAGCAGCCCGAGCACCACCGGGTGCCGGCGCATCTCGAGGAGCGTGCCGAGCGGGTTGGCCCGCTTCCACTGGAAGGCGCGCCGGCGCTCGGCCGGGAGGGTCTCGGGGAGGACGAAGAGGCCGTAGCCGAAATTGAGCAGCGAGAGCCCCGCCGCGGCGAAGAACGGGGCCCGGGCTCCTAACCCGCCGAGCAGGCCGCCCAGCGCGGGGCCCAGGATGAAGCCGAGGCCGAACATCCCGCCGATCAGCCCGAAGTTGCGGGCCCGGTGCTCCGGCCTGGTGACGTCGGCGACGTAGGCGTACGCGGGCGTGAACGACGCGCCCGCCATGCCGGAGATCGCGCGGCCCAGGAAGAGCCAGCCGAGCGTGGGCGCGGTGCCCATGATCACGTAGTCCACCCCCAGCGCGCCGATGGCGTAGAGCAGCACCGGGCGGCGGCCGAAGCGGTCGGAGAGGTTGCCCAGCACCGGCGCGGCGAGGAACTGCATCACCGCGTACACGAAGGCCAGCCAGCCGCCGTGGATGGCCGCGCGGCTGAGCGGCTCGCCGGTGAGGTCCACCAGCAGGGCGGGGAGCACCGGGAGGATGAGCCCGAACCCGATCACGTCGAGGAGGACCGTGATCGCGATGAAGAGGAGGGCGTGCCGGCTCCCGCGGGGGCTCAGAAGTCGAGTGCCTTCTGGAAGTCGAGGCTCCCCCGCGCGGCGGCGATCAGCGCCGCATCCAGAGGCCGATGATCGGGATCAGCAGGGCGGCCCAGGCCGCGAACATCCAGCGGAGCTGCTCTTTGAGGCCCTTCTCGAGCGCGATCTGCAGGTTGGCGGCGGTGGTCTCGATCTTGGCGTCGAGCTTCGCCACCCGCTGCTCCAGCTTCGCGTCGAACCGCGCGAAGTTGAGCTCGTTGATGTCGCGGAGATCCGAGCGGTACGTCGCGTCCACCGCGTTAAACCAGTCCACGAGCTCGTTAGCGATCTGCTCCCCCAGCCGCTCGTAGAAGAGCCGGGAGAGTCTGGCGGTGACCGGCATCGGCGGGCTCCGGAGAGGGTTCCGCCGCCACGCTACAACTTACGCCCGGCGGCCACGGCACCGAAAGCGCGCCGAGGGAGCACCATCGAACGCAGGAGGGACGAGCCTGGGCTTACTGCGGCGCCAGGAACATGAGAAGGAGCGCGATCGCGTTAACCCCCATCGCAACCTACGCTCGGCCGGCCGAGCGACGAAAGCTCACCCCGCGTGACCCCGTCCCGCGCCTGCGTTAATTTGATACCAAGGTCCGCCCGCGCCCCCCGCCTCCGCCGGCCGCCCCGTGACTCCAATGCCGCGCATCGGCTCCGCCCTCCTCCCGCTCCTCCTCGCCGCCGCCTGCGAAGGCTTCGACTTGGGCGCACCCGCCGGCGACACCCTTCCGGCCGGCACCTGGGGGGGCGAGAACGCCGGCATGATCGTGAGTGACACCGACGCCCACGTCCACATCGGCTGCACCCTGGGCGACGCGCCGGCGCCGATCCAGCTCGACGCCGCCGGCCGCTTCGACGTCCCGGGCCGCTACAACCTCACCGCCTATCCGGTGGACCGCGGCATTCTCCTCCCCGCCCGCTTCACCGGCCAGGCTGGAATCCGGGGCCTGGTCCTCACCGTCACCGTCACCGACACCGTCCGCGACACCACCGTCGTGCTGGGCCCGGTCCAGCTCGAGTACGGCAAGGAGCCCCGCATGGGCCCCTGCCCGATCTGCCGCCGCCCCGCCGCGCCTCGCCCCGTAGCCCCCTAGCCGCCTAGCCCCCTAGCTCCCTAGCTCCCCAGCTCCCTAGCTCCCTAGCCCTTAACTGCCAGTCCCTGCAGTCTGGTGCAGTACTTGCATCACCCGTCTTTGACCGCCATACTGTTTGTGGGGTCCTTCACATGGAAAATACCAACCGGCCACGCTCGCTCGCGGCCGAAGCGGCGCGGATCGCGGCGGTGGCCCTCGTGTATTTCGCGGCGGCCAAGCTCGGGCTCCGCTTCGCCACCATCGGCGTCACGGCGACCCTGGTCTGGCCCCCCGCCGGCATCGCGGTCGCCGCCCTGCTCCTCTTCGGCGAGCGGATGGCGCTCGGCGTGGCGCTGGGCGCCTTCCTCGCCAACGTCACCACCACGGCCCCGCTGACGGTGGCGTTCGCCGCCACGCTCGGGAACACCGCGGAAGCCCTCGCGGCAAGCTTTCTCCTCCGCCGGGTAGGCGGATTCAACCCCCGGATGCAGCGGGTGCGCGACGTGATCGCCCTCACCATCCTGGGCGCCGCCGGCCCGAGCATCATCGCCGCGACCCTCGGCAGCGTGAGCCTCGCCGCCACCGGGGAAGTGCGATGGGCCGGGCTGTCCGACGCATGGGGCACCTGGTGGGCCGGCGACACGATGGGCATCCTCCTGGTGACGCCGGCGTTCCTGGCGTGGCTCACCCGCCGGCTCGAGCCGCTCCCCTTCCGCCGCGTGGCCGAGGTGGCCGGGCTCGGCGCGGCGGGGGCGCTGGTCACCCTGATGCTCTTCGGCGACGTCCTCCCCATCTCCGCCACAGCACCCTTCGCCTTCGTGCTCTTTCCCTTGCTCCTCTGGGCCGCACTCAGCTTCGGGCAACGGGGCGCGGCGACCGGCGCGTTCCTCGCCTCCGCCATCGCGATGGGATTCACCAGCCGGAGCGTGGGTCCGTTCCTGCAAGGGACGCTGGTCCAGAACCTGGTCTACCTCAACACCTTCCTCGGCGTGGCGACGCTCAGCGGCCTCACCGTCGCCGCCGTCATGAGCGAGCGCCGCCGCGCCGCCGCGGCCGTGCGGGAGCGGGAGGGCCGGCTCCGCGCCATCCTCGACAACCTGCCGGCCGCGGTCTGGACCACCGACCGGGAGCTCCGGTTCACCTCCTTCCAGGGCGCCCTGCTCGGCGCCTTCAGCCTGAGGCCCGAAGACGTGATCGGGAAGACCATCGTCGAGCGGGCCGGGGATCCCGATTCGCCGGCGATCCTCGCCCACCAGCAGGCGCTGGCCGGGGAGGTGCGGGGTTACCGGGTCGACCGGGGCGGCCGGACGCTGCACGGGCACGTGGAACCGCTCCGCGACCGCACCGGGCAGATCGCCGGCACGATCGGGGTGTCGGTGGACGTCACCGAGCAGGAGCGGATCGAGCGGCAGCACCGCGAGCTGGTCGAGCTGGCACCGATCGGGATCTACCGCGCCTCGGCGGACGGCGGGTTTCTGGCCGCGAATCAGGCGATGGTCGAGATGCTCGGCTACCAGAGCGCCGAGGAGGTGCTGCGGCTCGACCCCGGCACCGAGCTGTACGCCGACCCGGGGCAGTTCGCCCGGCAGCTCGAGGTCCAGCGCGCGGGCGGCGCGGCGGAGGGCGCCGATATCCGCTGGCGGAAGCGGGACGGCAGGCTCATCACCGTCCACCTCCGCAGCCGGCCGATCCTGGACGCCCAGGGCCGCCCCACCGAGTTCGAGATGATCGCCGAGGACGTGTCCGAGCGCCGCACGCTGGAGGGCCACCTCCTCCAGGCTCAGAAGATGGAGGCGATCGGCCGGCTCGCGGGCGGCGTCGCCCACGACTTCAACAACATGCTCACCGTCATCCTGGGCGGGGTGCACTTCCTCAAGCGCGACCTGGTGCCCGACCAGGACACGAGCGCGATGATCGCCGAGATCGAGCAGGCGGCCCAGCGCGCCCAGGGGCTCACCCACCAGCTCCTCGCCTTCAGCCGCCGCCAGGTCCTGGAGCCCAGGGTGCTGGACCTCAATGCCCTGGTGAGCTCGGTGGAGAGCATGCTGCGCCGGCTGATCGGCGAGCACGTTGAGCTCCAGGTGGTCTTCGGGGCCGGGCTCCACGCGGTCAAGGCCGATCCCGGCCAGCTGGAGCAGGCGGTCGTGAACCTGGTGGTCAACGCGCGCGACGCGATGCCGGGCGGCGGGCGGATCACGATCGAGACCCGCAACGTGAGCCAGGTACGGAGGGACGGCCCGGAGGACCCCGAGCTCGGGTCCGAGAGCCGGGGAGGCGGGGGGGAGGCGGGGGGGGGGGAGGCCGGGCCGCAGGTGATGCTCGCGGTGGCCGATAACGGCGCCGGGATGACGGCCGAGGTTCGCGCCAAGGCCTTCGAGCCGTTCTTCACCACCAAGCCGCTGGGGCAGGGTACCGGGCTGGGCCTTCCGATGGTGTACGGAATCGTCAAGCAGAGCGGCGGGTCGGTGAGCCTGCGCAGCGAGCCGGGCCGGGGCACCACCGTGAGCATCTACCTCCCGTCGGCGGGCGCGAGGGTCGAGGAGCTGGAGCCGCCTCCGGCCGCCGTGCCGCGCCCAGGCGACGAGACGATCCTCGTGGCCGAGGACGACGACGGGGTGCGCCACTGGATCCACAACGCGCTCCAGGGGCAGGGGTACAGGGTGTTCGCCTGCCGGAACGGGAAGGAGGCGCTCTCGATCGCGGAGGACTACGCCGGACGGGTGCACCTGCTGCTCACCGACATCGTGATGCCGGGGATGAACGGGCGGGAGCTGGCGGACCGGCTGGTGGCCCAGAGGCCCGGGACCCGGGTCCTGTATATGTCGGGCTACACCGAGGAGGCGGTGGACCGGCACGGGGTGGCGGGGGAGGAGCGGGAGTTCATGCAGAAGCCGTTCACGCCGCGGGAGCTGCTGGAAAAGGTGCGCGCGGTGCTGGACGCGGGGCGGAGGGCGGAGGCGGGGGGGGGGGCGGCGGAGTCGCAGGAGGCGGGCCTCCCGCGCCCGCCGGGTATGATGTATCGGCCTGGGCCAACCTGAATCCCACCCTTAACCCGCGCTGAGAATCTCCGCTGCATCGTTTCCGCGTGGCGGCCGTCCCACACCGCAGCTTTCCGGCGACATCCTGAATCGGGTTGACCACGTCTCGCGCTCTGCAATTGCGCCCGATCGCAGGTCCTTTCTGAGAGCGGTATAATCTCGCGCGCAAAGCGCCGCAGGATTCTCAAGTTAGCGCGCAGACTTCGTCCTGATTCCCACCTCTGCAATTCATGGCACGGAAGCCGCGTGCTGGTGCGCTCCGCAGCTCCTGCGTCCGCCCCGCACTGTTTGCGCGGCTTGAGCAAGCGGCATGCGCAGCGGCAGCACCTCACGGAATTAGCTCGGAAAAAAGGCTCCCCGGTCGCGAGGCCGGTTCGCAAAGTCGGAGGTCTCCAGTGAGACTGTCCGGCCGCCCGAGAGGACTTCGCCCACGCCGCCAGGCGTGGGCGCACCCGATTAGGAGCGAACCATGCGCAACGCGATCGTATTGCTGTCCCTGCTGGCCCTGGCCGCCTGCGCCGACGACTTCGAGAAGAAGGCAATCCTCCCGACGGCCTCCAAGGCCAGGCCCGCCGCTGTCGCGGTGGCCGCGATCAGGTTCGACACCATGAAGGCATCCTCCATCTGCAAGGCGTCCCTCCGGGCGAGCCTTCGGGCCCGGGTGCGGCTCGACCAGGAGCCGGGTGACGTGTTCGCCAAGTCGAGGGTCTCGACCTTCGACGCCCTGATCTCCGACGCCTGCAAATAACCGAGGATACCATGCGCAGCGCTCTCGTTCGGGCCGGGCTCGCCCTCGGCCTTGCGACCGTTCCGGCCATTGCCGGCGCCCAGAAGGCGCTGGTCTACTGTCCCACCCAGGACCAGACCGGCTGCAACGCGGTGGTCACCGCGCTGAGCTCGGGCGGCTACCTCGCGGTGGACCGGGGATTCGACGGCACCGGCGGCACGGTGGATCTCCGGACCGTGGATCTCTTCTCGTACAACGTGTTCGTGGTGCCGTCGCTGGCCGACGACGCCACGACCCAGCCGTACGGCTTCCTTCGCAACACGGACGTCGAGGAGCATCTCAAGGCCGCCCTGATCGGCGGCCTTGCCGTTTGGTCGGGCACGCCGGACCAGGGCTCGGGCAGCCGGACGCTCAAGGATCAGCTGATCCGGAACCTGGCGAGCTGGGCCGGGGCGAGCTACGCCCAGGCGCATGGGCCGGGGCTGGTGGCGCTCCTCGATCTGTCAGAGAACGAGGGCGCGCGGTACGACTGGCTCAGGGCGATCACGCCGCTCCGGGTGACCTCGGACGTGGCGTTCCAGACCTACGACAGCGTGAAGACGCTCACGTCCACCGGGTCGGGGATCCTGACCGGAGTGGGCGGGCAGCTGGCGTATCCGAGCATGGCGGCGCTGGGATTCGCGACGCCGACGGGGACGCCGGGGCTCCGGTTGGACGCGCATGGCGCGACCGGCACCACGGTTGGCGGCCAGATCGTGCTGGCGACGCTGGTGGCGGGGAATACGAGCACGGCCCGGATACACACCGACAGGCTCGACTACGCCCCGGGCGATACGGTGACGATGATCGGGAGCGGCTGGGCGCCGGGCGAGACGGTGACGATTACGCTGCACGAGGACCCGCTGCTGGAGCAGGACAACAGCTGGACGGTGGTGGCGGACGGGTCGGGGAACTTCACGGACACGATGTTCGCGCCGGACCAGCTCGACCTTGGGACCCGGTTCGTCTTGACGGCGGACGGCGGAACCAGTGGGATGCGGGCGCAGGCGACGTTTACGGATGCGGGGAAGTTTTGGGCGGGCTGTCTCAGCACGGTCTGGACTACGGCGGGGAACTGGGCGAGCAGCGCGGTTTTCACCTGTACCGGGCCAGGCGGTGCGGCGAGTCCGGCGGGAGCCGTGCCCGCCGCAGGTGACGACGTCACCATCCCGACAGGACTGTCGAACTACCCGACCATCAGCTCAGGCGCGGCGGCCGCGAACGACATCATCTTCAACAGCGGCGCCACGCTCACGGTTTCGGGGGGCAGTCTCGACAGCAAGAAAATTCATGTGAACGCCGGGGCATCGATGACGGTTTCCGGCGGGAGTGTGACGCATGGTGATGACAACGTGGTTATCGACGGAGCGCTGACAATAACTTCAGGTTCAATCGACTACAACAGTGGAAAGAAGGGGCCGCAGGGTTCGGGCACGATCACCCAGAGTGGCGGACTGGTCAAGGTTTCCAAGTTCAACTTCAGCGGCACCTACAATGCTACCGGTGGCACGACCGAGTGGACCGCCAACGGCGATGGCGGCAGCTTCTCCCTTTCAGCTTCCTTCCAGTTCTTCAATGTGCTCATCGATGCGGGCGTCGATCCCAAATTCGAAAATAACGCCGTGACTATCAAAGTTGCTGGCAACTGGACCAACAATAGTGCGGCCGCTAGTCTGACGGGCAAGAACACGACCGTCGAGCTCAACGGTAG
>DASYRI010000049.1:0-9870 GCA_036004545.1 Gemmatimonadales bacterium | reverse complement strand
CGCTTCATCACCCGCTACGATCTCTTCCCGGTGGTCGCGGGGGAGTTCACCCTGCGCAACCTGGTGGACAGGTACTACGACGCCTCGGACCTGCAGCTCCAGGCCCTGCTCAAGGGCATGGAGGAGATCGCCGAGGACGTGGAGGTGGTGCAGGAGCTGGACGAGGAGGCGGCCTCCCAGGCGCAGATTGACGATGCGCCCGTGGTCAAGCTCATCAACGGAATCCTCACCGACGCGGTCCAGCGGGGCGCGAGCGACATCCACGTCGAGTGCTTCGAGCACGAGCTCCGGGTCCGCTACCGGATCGACGGTGCGCTGCAGGAGGTGATGAAGCCGCCGCTCCGCTTCAAGGCGGCGCTCATTTCGCGGATCAAGATCCTCTCCCAGCTCAACATCGCCGAGCGGCGGATCCCCCAGGACGGGCGGCTCAAGCTCAAGATGGGCCCCCGGGTCATTGATTTCCGGGTCTCCACGCTTCCCTGCCTGTTCGGAGAGAAGATCGTGCTCCGGATCCTGGACAAGGGCAACCTGACCCTCGACCTGACCACGTTCGGCTTCGAGGTCAAGGCGCAGGACGAGCTGCTCCGGGCGATCACCAACCCCTACGGCATGGTGCTGGTGACCGGGCCGACCGGCTCGGGCAAGACGACGACGCTCTACTCGGCGCTGCAGCGGATCAACACGATCGACTCCAACATCATGACCGCCGAGGACCCGGTCGAGTACAACCTGCACGGGATCAACCAGGTGCAGGTGAAGAATGAAATCGGGCTGAATTTCGCCGCCGCCCTCCGGGCGTTCCTCCGGCAGGACCCCAATGTTATCATGATCGGGGAGATCCGGGACCTGGAGACCGCCGGGATCGCGATCAAGGCCGCGCTCACCGGCCACCTGGTCCTCTCGACGCTCCACACCAACGACGCGCCGAGCACGGTCACCCGGATGATTGACATGGGAGTCGAGGCCTTCAACGTCTCGGCGGCGGTCAACCTGGTGGTGGCGCAGCGGTTGGTCCGGCGGATCTGCAAGGATTGCAAGGCGCCCGTGACCTACGGCGCCGAGGAGATCCGCTCGCTTCTGCATGCGGGCACGAATCTTGACGCCCTGGGGGCGATACCGTTCCACCGCGGCCGCGGCTGCGACACCTGTAATGGTACCGGATACCGGGGCCGCGCCGGGCTTTTCGAGGTGATGGCGATGTCGCCGGAGCTCCGGCGGATGGTGTTGCGGGGTGCCTCGGTTGCGGATTTGCGCGACCGGGCGGTCGAGGAAGGCACCCTGACGCTCCGGATGGACGGCATCAAGAAGGTCGAACGGGGAGTTACGACGCTGGAAGAAGTCGTCAAGGAGACGTCAGCATGACCCTCAATCTGCGCGCCCTGCTGCAGGAAATGATCGAGCACGAAGCGTCCGATCTCCACATCACCGCCGGCGAGCGTCCCAAGCTCCGGGTGGACGGCGACATTGTGAACTCCTCGGTGGAGCACGTGCTCACCCCGAAGGACACGCTCCAGCTGGCCTACTCGGTGCTGACCGAGCAGCAGAAGAAGCGGTTCGAGTTCGAGGACGAGCTCGACTTCTCCTTCGGCATCCAGAACCTGGCCCGCTTCCGGGGCAACGTCTTCAAGCAGCGCGGCTGCGTGGCCATCGTGCTCCGGATGATCCCCTTCAGCGTGCGCACCTTCGAGGATCTGGGCCTCCCGCCGGTGATCGCCAAGCTCTGCGAACGGCCCCGGGGGCTGATCCTGGTCACCGGGCCGACCGGCAGCGGCAAGAGCACCACGCTCGCGGCGATGATCGACAAGCTCAACAAGGATCGCCGGGGGCACATCATTACGGTGGAGGACCCGATCGAGTTCATCCACCGCCACCAGAACTGCCTGGTCAATCAGCGGGAAATCGGGACCGACACCAAGAGCTTCGCGGCCGCCCTCAAGTACGCCCTGCGCGAGGACCCCGACATCATCCTGGTGGGCGAGATGCGCGACCTGGAGACCGTGGCCGCCGCGCTGACCATCGCGGAGACCGGGCACCTGGTGCTGGCGACGCTGCACACCAATTCCGCCGCCGAGTCCATCAACCGGATCATCGACGTCTTCCCGTCCAATCAGCAGTCGCAGATCCGGGCCCAGCTGGCCTTCGTCCTGGAGGGCGTGCTCACCCAGTCGCTGCTGCAGCGCGCCAAGGGCAAGGGCCGGGTCATGGCCTGCGAGATCATGGTGGCGACGCCCGCCATCCGCTCCCTGATCCGCGACGACAAGGTGCACCAGATCTACTCCGCCCTGCAGTCGGGCAAGAAGCACGGCATGCAGACCATGACGGACGCGCTCTTCCAGCTCTACATGAACCGCGAAGTCACCAAGGAGGAATGTCTCCGGGTGGCCAGCGATGCCAACGAGTTCCTTCGCGCGATCGGCGAGCGGCCGATCGAGGAGCAGGGACTCGCGTCCATGGAAAAGACGGCGCCGGCCCCCGGCCGCCGCTAACCGCGACAAGGAAATCCGACGATGTCCCTGTTCGAGTATACCGCCAAGAGCTCCACCAGCGGGCAGATCCTGAAGGGGACGATGGACGTCCCCACCCGGGACGAAGTCATCGCGTTCGTGCGGAAGAACCGCATGATCCTGGTGAGCGTGCGCGAGGCCCCGACCCAGCTCCGGATCCCCCTCCCCGGGGGCGGGATCAAGACCCGCGACGTGGTCATCTTCACCCGGCAGTTCGCCACCATGATCAACGCGGGCCTGCCGCTGGTGCAGTCGCTCACCATCCTGGCCCAGCAGACCGAGAACAAGAGCCTCAAGGACGTGACCAAGGCGGTGGTCTACGACGTCGAGGCCGGCAACACCCTGGCCGACGCGCTGGGCAAGCACCCCAAGGCGTTCACCGACCTCTACGTGAACATGGTGGCCGCGGGCGAGGCCGGCGGCATCCTGGACACAATTCTCCTCCGCCTCGCGACCTTCCTCGAGAAGAACGACGCGCTGGTCCGCAAGGTGAAGGGCGCCATGGTCTACCCGGCGGTCATCATCTCGGTGGCCTTCATCGCGATCGCGGTGCTGTTGATCTTCGTGATCCCCACCTTCCAGGGGATGTTCGCCTCGGTCAACATGGAGCTGCCGCTGCCGACTCGAATCGTCATCGGGGCTTCCAATATCCTGACCCGGTTCTGGTACTTCATCCTGGGCGGCCTGGTCCTGCTGGTCGTCGCGTTCCGCTACTACTACGCCACGCCGGCCGGGAGGCGAACCATAGACGGCGTAGCACTCCGGGCGCCGGTCATCGGCGACCTGCTCCGGAAGTCGGCGGTCTCCCGCTTCACCCGGACGCTGGGCACCCTGATCTCCTCCGGCGTCTCGATCCTCGACGGGCTCGAGATCACCGCCAAGACCGCCGGCAACCGGGTGATCCACGACGCGGTCATGCAGTCCCGCCAGTCCATCGCCGGGGGCGAGACCATCGCCGGACCGCTGCAGGTGTCCGGGGTCTTCCCGCCGATGGTGATCTCGATGATCGCGGTCGGGGAGCAGACCGGCGGGCTCGACGAGATGCTGAGCAAGATCGCCGACTTCTACGACTCCGAAGTGGACGTGGCGGTGAGCGCGCTCCTCTCCCTGATGGAGCCGATCATGATCGTGGTCCTCGGCGTCATCGTGGGCGGCATGGTGGTGGCGATGTACCTGCCGATCTTCGACATGGTGAATGCGGTGCAGTAACGGCGCTACGACGCCGTTGAGAGCGAGGGCCCGGGAAGCCGGGCCCTCGCTGTTTGAGGGGGGCGAGGGAGGACAGGGCCGGGGCCCGCAGCGCCCGAGCCCCGCGACGAGCCCGACGCCGGCCGGCTGTGCATCGGCGGCCCGGCGACGTCGTCAATTCCACGTTGACCCTGACGTAACCCAAACGCCCGGGGCCCCCGGACGACGCGCCGGGGAGGCGGGCGCGCGGTGGCGCCGGGACTGCCTCCGCTCGATGACCGGCACGAGGAGGAGATTCCATGCGACGCGCAATCCGTCGGTTCCTGCCTACCCTGCTGTCTTCGGCCCTCGTCCTGGTTGGATGCAACGACTCCAGCGGTCCCGGCGCCGGCCAGCCCCGTGTGACCGTGCGGCTGACCGACGCCGCCGGGGACTTCACGGCCGCCGTGGTCACCATCTCGGAGATCGATCTCGTCGGAGGCTCGGGCGGCAAGGTCGTTCTGCTGGACACCCCGGTCACCACGGACCTGCTGGCCCTCGCCAATTCCACCGCCACGCTGGTGGACGCCGCCGTGGTTCCCGCGGGCACCTACAGCCAGCTCCGCTTCGTCATCACCGGGGGCTACGTCGCGGTGGACGACGGCGCCGGCGGCTCCACGATCTTCGCCACCTCGCCGACCTACGCCGGCCTCCCCGCCGGGGCCGAGACGGCGGGCCATCTCCAGATGCCGAGCCTCGCGGAATCGGGGCTCAAGGTGAAGTTCGCCGGCGGCGCCGATCTCGACATCAGCGCCGACCAGGACTTCCTGGTGGACTTCAACGTGGCGCAGAGCTTCGGGCATCAGGCCGGCAACTCGGGCATGTGGGTGATGCACCCGGTGATCACCGGCGCCACCGCCGCCGAGGCCGGCACCGTGGTCGCCACGCTCAAGTTGGGGAGCGGCGTTACCCTGCCGGTCCCGCCCGGCGGGGCGGTCACGCTCGCCGCGTTCAAGGCGAACCTCGACGGCGAGGTGGTAAGCTTTTCCGACCCCGACGCCGACGGCACCTTCGAGGCCCGCTTTCGTTTCCTGCTGCCCGGTGACCACACGCTGACCATCACCGCGCCGGCGGGCCTCACCGTCACTACGAGCCCCGCGGTACCGGTCACGGTGAGCCTCACCGCCGGGGCCACCAGCACCCAGGCCTTCACCATCACCGCGGCGACCCTCACGCCGTAGTGCCGCGCACGCCGCTGCACTCCGCGCCCCCCGTCCGGACTCGATGCCGGGCGGGGGCGCCGCTTCGGCCCAATGGGCCGCGCGATGACTGCCGCAGAGGCCCTCCGCCCACCGCGCACCACCCACAACCCACCACTACGCCGTCGCTGCCAGCCCCAGCCCCGCCACCCCTGGCTCTCTTATAGGGGGTAGGGGTATATATACAGGACATGACCCCCGACCGGGAGCACCCGCTGGAAACTCGTCGCGCCGTACTCATAGGCGCGCTGGCCGCCGTGCTGGTCATCGGCCTGGTCCACTTCGCCTTCGAGCAGGAGGACCTCCCCTTCGGGCTGCTGCTCGCCTGGACCGGGGCGATCTACCTCGGCGCCGCCCTCGTCCAGCCGGAGCGGCGCTGGCTCTACGCCGAGCTCGGTGTGTCGCTCGCCATGCTGCTCTTCGCGTGGCTCGGACTCCTGCGCGCCCCCGTGTGGCTGGCCGCGGGGTATGCGCTGCACGGGGGGTGGGACGCTGCCCACCATCCGCGGCTGGTCAAGACGCCGGTGGCGCCGTGGTTACCCCCGCTTTGTGCGGCTTTCGACCTCGTGGTGGCGGTCTGGATTCTCTGGCGGTTCTGGGGGCGATGAGCGGGACTGAATGGCTGGTGCTTCTCGGCGGAATCGCCGCGATCGCCTGGGTGAACTGGTACTTCTTCCTCTCCGGGCGCGCGACCGCCACGGCGGCCGCGCGGGGGGGAGCCGACGGGGTACAGGAGGTGACGGTGGTCGTGCAGGGGGGCTATGAGCCTCGGGAGGTGAGGGTGCGGCCGGGCGGGCCGGTGCGGATCGTCTTCGATCGCCGGGAGACATCCGGGTGCACCGAGGACGTCGTGTTCCCGGACTTCGGGATCCGCCGGTTCCTTCCGCCCGAGCGGAAGACCGTGGTGGAGATCACCCCGCCCGCGCCCGGCAGCTACGAGTTCACCTGCGGGATGGGGATGTTCCGCGGGAAGGTGATCGTCGAATGAGCCGGTCGGATTTGAAAACCCCGGCCGCCGCCGCCGCGGGCCGCGTCTCGACGGCCGCCGATGCCGCCGGCGCCGCGCGGGCTGCCCGGGAGACCGTCACATTCCCCGTCACGGGCATGTCCTGCGCCGCCTGCCAGGCCCGGGTGCAGCGCGAGCTGGAACGGACGCCCGGCGTCGAGGAGGCGGCGGTGAATCTGCTCCTCAACTCCGCCACGGTGAGCTTCGAACCCTCGCGGACATCTCCGGAGCGGCTGGTCGAGGCGGTGCGGGCGACCGGGTACGGCGCGGAGCTTCCCTCCGGGGCTGCCGATCTCGCCGCCGAGGAGGCCGAGCGGGACCGCCAGGCCGAAGCCGAGTACCGCTCCCTCCGGATGAAGTCGCTGGTGAGCCTGGCTCTGGGCATAGCGGCGATGGTGCTCGCCCCGCCGCCGGCCGTGGCGCTGGTCGCGACCACCTTCGTGATGCTGTGGGCCGGGCGGCATTTCTACGTCCGCGCCTGGCAGGCGTTCCGGCATCACGCGGCCGACATGAACACCCTCATCGCCGTGGGAACCGGTGCGGCGTATCTCTACTCGGTGCCCGCCACGCTGGCACCCCGGTTCTTCGAAAGCCGCGGCGTGCCGGCGGACGTGTACTACGAGGCGGTGATCCTGATCATCGCGCTCATCCTGCTGGGCAACGCCCTCGAAGCGCGGGCCCGCCGGCGCACCTCGGCGGCGCTCCGGGCGCTCACCAGGCTCCAGCCCGACACGGCGCGGGTGAGCAAAGACGGCGCCGAGATCCTGGTGCCGATCGGCGCCGTGCGCCCGGGCGACACGGTGGTGGTGCGCCCCGGCGAGCGGATTCCGGTGGACGGCGAGGTGAGCGAAGGCGCCAGCGCGGTGGACGAGTCCATGCTGACCGGGGAATCGCTCCCGGTGGAGAAGGGGCCGGGCAGCCGGGTGTACGGCGGGACGATCAACGCCACCGGCGCGTTCCAGTACCGCGCGACGACGCTCGGCGCGGCGAGCGCGCTGGCCCGGATCGTCAAGCTCCTCCGGGAGGCGCAGGCGTCGCGGGCACCGCTCCAGCGCCTCGCCGACCGGATCAGCGCGGTCTTCGTGCCGACGGTGATCTCGATCGCCATCGCGACCTTCGTCATCTGGTACCTGGTGGCCGACGTGGCGCCCGCGGTCCGCGCGTTCACCTCGGCGGTGTCGGTGCTGATCATCGCCTGTCCTTGCGCCATGGGCCTCGCGATCCCGACCGCCATCATGGTGGCGACGGGTCGGGGCGCGGAGCTTGGCCTGCTGATCAAGGGGGGCGCCGCGCTGGAGCGGATCCGCGCCGTGAACACCGTCGTGCTGGACAAGACCGGCACCGTCACCGAGGGGAAGCCCGCGGTCACCGACGTCGTCGCGCTCGGCGGGCGGAGCGAGCCCGAGCTGCTCGCGCTCGCCGCCCCGGTCGAGGCGCTCTCGGAGCATCCGCTCGGGGCGGCGATCGTGACCGCGGCGAGGGCACGAAGTCCGGAGCTCGCCCCGGCGGAGGGGTTCCGCGCGTTGCCGGGGCACGGGGCCCGGGGCACGGTGCGCGGCGTGGAGGTCGTCGTGGGCAACCGCGCGATGATGACCGACGCCGGGCTCGACCCGTCGCCGCTCGACGGGGTCGCTGCCGGGCTCGCGGCGGCGGGAAAGACTCCGATGTACGTTGCGGCGGGCGGCGCCCTCGCGGGCGTCATCGCCGTGGCCGACACGATCCGTCCCACTTCGCGCGAAGCGGTGGCGGAGCTCCGGGGCATGGGGCTCGACGTGGTGCTGCTCACCGGGGACAATCGCCGCACCGCCGACGCGGTCGCGCACGAGGCGGGGATCGAGCGGGTCCTCGCGGAGGTGCTCCCCGAGGGGAAGGTGGCCGAGCTCGAGCGGCTCCAGGCCGAAGGGCGGGTGGTGGCGATGGTGGGGGACGGGATCAACGACGCTCCGGCGCTCGCCCAGGCGGACGTCGGCATCGCGATGGGCACCGGCGCCGACATCGCGGCGGAGGCGGGCGACGTGGTGATCCTCCACGGCGACCTCCGGGCCGTCGGGCGCGCGATCCATCTTTCCCGGCGCACCGTCGCCACGATGCGGCAGAATCTCTTCTGGGCGTTCATCTACAACGTGATCGGGATCCCGGTCGCCGCCGGCGCGCTCTACCCGGGTTGGGGCATCCGGTTGAGTCCGGTGATCGCCAGCGCGGCGATGGCCTTGAGCTCGGTGTCGGTGGTTTCGAACAGTTTGAGGCTGCGGCGGGCCGCTATCGGCTGACGGCTATCGGCAACGGCGGTTGGCTCTCCGCCGTCGGCTATCGCACGAAAGCTGAGAGCCGTCGCCCGACAGCTGATAGCCGATAGCCCATCATGGAGGTTTGCATGCAACCCGAAACCCATTCCCACTGCGGCTGCGAAGTGGATCGCGACGGCGGCGCGCGGAAGGCCGCCGGCGTGGATCCCGACATCAAGGACCGGAACCTCAACCGGCTGCGCCGGATCGAGGGCCAGGTCCGCGGACTGCAGAAGATGGTGGCGGAGGACCGCTACTGCCCCGACATCATGGTGCAGGTCGCCTCGGTGCACGAGGCGCTCCGCGCGGTGGGCCGCGAGCTGATGCGGAACCACCTGCGCCACTGCGTCACCCATGCGGCACGGCAGGGTGGGGCGGAGGCGGAGGCGACCTACGACGAGCTGCTCGAGCTCATCTACGCGAGCTCGCGGTGACCCCCGCCTCCGACGCGCCGCTCGGCGTGCTCCAGCTCGCCGCCCGCGCGGGCGCCGGCGGCCACCTCCGCCGCCGCGAGGCGGGCTACCTCCCCCAGAGCGGTGACGTCCGGGTGGAGGACCGGCTGGTCCGCCAATATGGCCTCCGCACCGGCGATGAGATCGCCGGCCTGGTCCGGAACGGCAAGGGCGGCGGCGCGCTCGAGAAGGTCGGCACGATCAACGGTCGCCCCGCCGGCGAGCTGGGCGAGCGGCCCGACTTCCAGAAGCTCCCCGCGGTGCACCCCGATCAGGCGCTCCGCCTGGAGTGCGAGCTGATCCGCCAGGGCCAGCCGGACCACACCACCCGGGTCATTGACCTGCTCTGCCCCTTCGGCAAAGGGCAGCGCGCCCTGATCGTCGCGCAGGCCAAGGCCGGCAAGACGATGGTGCTGGAGGCGATCGCCCACGGCGTCAGCGTGAACTACCCCGCCGCCGCCCTGTATATCCTGCTGGTGGACGAGCGGCCCGAGGAAGTCTTCGAGATGGAGGCGGCGGGTTACGGCGAGGTGGTGGCCTCGAGCTTCGACAACCCGCCGGCCCGGCACGTGGAGATGGCGGAGCTCCTGCTCGAGCGGGCGCGGCGCCGGGTGGAGCAGGGCCAGGACGTGGTGCTCATCGTGGACTCGATTACCCGGCTCGCGCGGGCTCATAACGCCGTGGGCAAAGGGACCGGCCGCACCCTCTCGGGAGGGGTGGATGCCCAGGCGCTGGAGCGCCCCAAGCGCTTCTTCGGGAGCGCCCGGCAGGTGGCGCCGGCGCACGGCGGCGGCTCGCTCACCATTATCGCCACGGCGCTGGTGGACACCGGGAGCAAGATGGACCAGCTGATCTTCGAGGAATTCAAGGGCACCGGCAACAGCGAGCTGGTGCTCTCCCGCGAGCTCGCCGAGCGGCGGGTCTTTCCGGCGATTGACCTGGTGGCGAGCGGCACCCGGAAGGAGGAGCTCCTGCTTCCCCCGCAGGCGCTCGCGGCCTCGCGCGCCCTCCGGCAGCGGATCGCGCGGATGACGCCGCTCGACGCGATGAACGATCTGCAGACCGACCTGCGGCGCCATCGGACCAACGCGGCCTTCATCGCGACCCTCGCCCCATGACGCGGCATCCGCTCTGGATGCTGCTGTTCCCCACGCTGCTCGCGGCGCAGTCCGCCCCCGCCCCCGCCCCCCCTCCCGC
>DASYRI010000048.1:0-4879 GCA_036004545.1 Gemmatimonadales bacterium | reverse complement strand
CCTCGGCGACCCGGGCGAGCTGATTGAGGGTGATGAGGTCGCCGTTCCGGCCGCGGACGGCGAGCCCGCTCATGTCGGAGGGGGTGGCGCGCTCCTCGGGATTGAGCTGCACCATCACGTAGTAGAGCTTGTTGTTGCGGCTGAAGGTGCTCACCCGCTGCCCGCCCAGCAGCGCCTGCATGGTGCCCGCCACGTCGCGCACCGGGACACCCAGGTCTTCGGCGCGGTCCCGCTCGTAGGAGACGGTCAGCTCGGGCTTGTTGACCCGGAGGTCGGTATCCACGTTGGTGAGCCCCTTCACCTGCCGGGCCCGCCTGAGCAGCGCGTCCATCCCGACGGCGAGCGAATCGAAGTTCGGGTTCCGCAGGACGAACTGGACCGCCGAGCCGAAGCCGCCGAACGCGGGCGGATTGTTGGCGAAGGCCAGAACGCCGGGGATCCTGGAGAGCTGGGGCTGCAGCGCCTGGAGGATCTGCGGCGCGGTGCGCTTCCGCTCCGACCAGTCGGTCAGCCGGACGTAGATCCCGCCGCCGTTGACGCCGCCGCTCCGGCCGCCCCCGCCTCCGCCGACGACGCTGGTGTAGTTGGCGATCTCCGGGAAGCCGGCGAGGATGGCCTCGACCTGGCGCTGGTACTGATCGGTGTAGGCGAGGGTGGCGCCCTCGGGGGCGGTGAGGGAAATCTGGATCTGGCCGCGGTCCTCCGGCGGCACGAACTCGCGCTTGAGGCGGAGGAAGACCAGCCCCGCCCCGAAGACGATCGCGGTCACGGCGGCCAGGACCAGGCCCCGGTGGCGGAGGGCGTAGCCGAGCGCCCGCTGGTATCCGGTGGCGAGGCCGTGAAAGCCTCTCTCGAGCACCCGGTAGAACACCCCGTGGCGGGGCGGCACCCGGAGGATCTTGGCGCAGAGCATCGGCGTCAGGGTGAGCGCCACGAACCCGGAGATGGTCACCGCCGCGGCCACCGCAATGCCGAACTCCTTGAAGAGCCGGCCGGTGTTCCCCTTGAGGAAGGCCAGCGGGATGAACACCGCCACCAGCGAGATCGTGGTCGCGATCACCGCGAACGCGATTTCCCGGGAGCCGTTCACCGCCGCGGTTTCGGGATCGTCATGAAGCTCCTCCTGGTGGCGGTAGGCGTTCTCCAGGACGATGATCGCGTCGTCCACCACGATGCCGATGGCGAGAGTGAGGGCGAGCAGGGTGAGATTGTTGATCGAGAAGTCGAGGAAATACATCACCGCGAAGGTCGCGATGATGGAGGCCGGGATCGCGAGGCCGGGGATGATGGTCGCGCGGACGTTGCGGAGGAAGAGGAAGATGATCAGGACGACCAGCGCGGCGGCGAGCACCAGGGTCTCCTGGGCCTCCTCGATGGAGCGCTTGACGTAGATGGACTGGTCGTAGCCGAGCGTGAGGGTGACGCCGGGGGGGACGGCGGCCTGGAGCGCGGGGAGCGCCCGGCGCACCGCGTCGGCCACCTCGACCAGGTTCGACTTGGACTGGCGCACCAGCGAGAGGCCCACCGCCGAGCGGCCGTTGAAACGGAAGATGCTCCGGATGTCCTCCGGGGCGAGCTCCACCCGGGCCACGTCGCCGAGCTTGATCAGCTGGGCCCCGGCGCTGGAGACGACCAGGCCGGCGAATTCCTCCGGGGTCTTGAGCTCTCCCAGCGAGCGGACGGTGAACTCGCGGCGCTCCGACTCGATCCGGCCCGCCGGGATCTCCACGTTCCGGCTCTGGATGGCGTTGACCACGTCCTGGACGGTGAGCCCGCGCGACATCAGGGCGTTGGCCGAGAGCCAGACCCGCATGGCGTAGCGGCGCTCGCCCCGGATGTCCGCCCGGGCGAGCCCGGGGATGGTCTGCAGCTGGGGCTTGACGATCCGGTCGGCGATGTCCGAGAGCTGGAGCAGGTCGTAGTGATCGGACTGCACGCCGATGAACATGATCGGGCGGGCGTCGGTGTCCTGCTTGTTGACGACCGGGTCTTCGATGTCGCGCGGGAGGCGGCCGCGCACCCGGGCGACGATGTCCCGGACGTCCTGCGCGGCGTCCTCCACCGGCCGGCTCAGGTTAAATTCGAGCGTGATGTTGGAGGTCTGCTCGGAGCTGTTGCTGGTCATGGTCCGGAGCCCCTCCAGCGAGGCGAGCTCCTCCTCCAGCACGTCGGTGATCGCCGACTCGATCACCTGAGGGTTCGCCCCGCGCAGGGTGACGGACACCGACACGATCGGCGGATCCACGTCGGGGAACTCCCGGACGGCGAGCTGCTTGTAGCTGATCACGCCGAAGAGAACCAGCGCCGCGCTCGTCATGCTGGCGAAGACCGGCCGCCGGATCGAAATGTCGGAGAGATGCATACGCCAGACGAACCTCTGCAGGGGAACGGCGCGGGTGAGACGCGCCGGCATGGTATCTAACTGCTACGGTCACCCGTACCCACCCGTTGAGACTTAGCCCGGAGAGCGATGGCCGACAAGCTGACCGCCCGCCAGCAGGCCCAGCTGGCCCTGCTCCAGGGCTACCCGCCCCTGCTGGAGCAGCTGCACCGGCTGATCGAGGAGATCGCCGGGCTCAGGGCCGACGAAACGCTGGTCCGGCGATTGTGCCGGCTGCTGGACACCCGCAAGGCGACGGCCGACTCGGTGGGGCTCAACTCGCTGGCCGAAACGATGGGCGCGATGAGCACCATCGCCCGCCGGGGCGGCGGCCTGCAGATGAAGATCCAGGGACTCCGGGAAGGGCTGCGGAGCTTGAAGACCAACTATGAAGGCGCCCTCCGCGAGGCCAGCACGCCGGCCCGGGAGGGCGGAGCGACGCCGGAAGCCAGGCCGCCTAGCGCTTCCGGGTGAGGAGGCGGTCGATGAGGGGGCCCGAAATCAGGACCACCATCGCGTTCACCAGGGCGCCGATGAGCAGGGTGACGAAGCCGAGCGCGAAGAGGATCATGCCGGCCCCGAGCCCCGCGAACACCAGTGCGAAGATCTCCATGGTCTCCTCCGGCGTGAGGCAGTATTTTACGCCTCCCCGCGCCGGGGCCGCAACCGCCGGGGCCACGGGCCGGTCACGCTTTCCTTCACGAGGTGAATCGTATGCGCACACTGCCGCTCCTCTCCCTGGCCGCACTCCTGGCCGCGCCGCTTGCCGCGCAGGGCAAGCCCTCCGATCCCGACGTCAAGGCCGCGGGCGGCGGCAAGCTGCCAGCGGGGTGGAGCTCCCGCCTGGACGATACAACCGCCAAGCTCTCGGACCTCAAGTTCGTGACGATGGGCCCGGGCCTCCACTGGACCAGCGGCCCATCCGGGATCTACTGGCGGGACGCGGACGCCGCGACCGGCTCGTTCCACACCCTGGCGACCTTCAGCCAGACCAAGGCGCCGATGCACCCCGAGGCCTATGGGATCTTCGTGGCGGGGAAGGACCTCAAGGGCGCCGGCCAGTCCTACGTCTACTTCCTGGTCCGGGGCGACGGCCAATACACCATCCGACAGCGCCAGGGCGCGACGGTCACCAACATCACCCAGGGCAACCGCAACGGCTGGTCCGCGAACGACGCCGTGGTGAAGCAGGACTCCGCCACCGGGAAGGCGACCAACAAGCTCGAGGTCGCGGGCGACGCCGCCGGCAAGAAGCTCAAGTTCTCGGTGAACGGAAAGCTGGTCCAGGAAGTTGACGCACCCGGCGGGATGGTGGCCGGCCTGGTCGGCATCCGGATGAACCACAACCTCGACGTGCACGTGGACGGGTTTGCGGTGCATAAGATGTAGGGGCCAGGGAGCTAGGGAGCTAGGGAGCTGGGGAGCCAGGGATCAGGCGTTCTTGATCCGGGTCCACACCTCGTCCCACAACCAGCTCGCCCGGCCGAGATCCTTCTGGATTTCGAGCCGGGCGAGCTGGTTCGCGGAGGGATAGGGAATCGGGCTGGCGAGGAGCGGCAGGGCCGCCCGGTTGGGGGAACCGTAGCCGGTCGCGGCCGAGATCGCGGCGCCGACTTCGGGGCGCAGGATGTAGTTGATGAACTCGTGGGCCGCCCGGGGGTGCGGGGCCCGGGCGGGCACGACCAGCGAATCAATCCACAGCGTGCTCCCTTCCTTCGGCAGCACCCAGTCCAGCGCCGGCTGCTCCTTCCGGGCCTGGGCCGCGTCGCCGTCCCAGAGCTGGGCCAGCCAGACGTCCCCCGCGATGAGCTGTCCTTTGACCGGGGCCGAGAGGTACGCCTTGAGATTGGCCTTGGCGGCCACGGCGTCCCGGCGCGCGGCCTCGAGCTGGCTCGGCTCGGCGGAGTTGATCGAGTGGCCCCGGAGCCGGAGGAAGGCGCCGATCACGTCGCGCTGATCGTCGAGCATCGTCATCCGGCCGCGCCGGCCGGCATCGAGGAAGACGGCCCAGCTCTCCGGCACCTCGGGGATGAGGTCGGTGCGCCAGGCGATGCCGGTCATCCCCCACTGCCAGGGAACGGTGAAATCGTTCGCGGGATCGTGGGGAAGGCCGCGGAAGACCGGCGCGAGATTGTCGAGGTTGGGGAGGTAGCGCCGGGAGAGCGGCGCGAGGAGGCCGGAGTCGCGGAGCACGGTGACGGCGTAGGTCGGAGGGACCACGAGGTCGTAGCCGGCGGCCCCGGCCACGAGCTTGGCGACCATCTCCTCGCTGCTCTCGTAGGTGTCGTAGCTGACGCCGACGCCGAACTCGCGCTCGAAGCCCGGCACAACCTCGGGCGCGATGTAGTCGGACCAGTTGTAGATGTTGAGCCGGGGCTCGATGGGGCCGAGCTCGGCGCTCCCGGCGGGCGGGGTGGCGGGGCCGCGGCGGCAGGCGGCGAGCAGGGACGCTGTGGTGGCGGCGAGAAACTCCCTGCGGGAGTGATCGGTGGGCAGTGG
>DASYRI010000047.1:0-3962 GCA_036004545.1 Gemmatimonadales bacterium | reverse complement strand
CTGCAGGTCGGTACCGATTTCCCGGTCGAGCCCGGGGATGGATGTCGGTCCGACGTCGCTGTACGTCGGCACCGATTTCCCGGTCGAGGCCGGGGATGGGTGTCGGTTCGACGGCGCTGTACGTCGGCACCGATTTCCCGGTCGAGACCGGGGAGGGGGTGTCGGGTTCGACGCCCCTGCAGGTCGGCACCGATTTCCCGGTCGAGCCCGGGGATGGGTGTCGATCCGACGTCGCTGTACGTCGGCACCGATTTCCCGGTCGAGGCCGGCGATGGGTGTCGGTCCGACGTCGCTGTACGTCGGCACCGATTTCCCGATCGCGGAGGTCGTCGTCGGTGGCGCGCTCGCCCAGCACCTCGGCAGGCAGTCCGCCGTCTGCCGGAACGCCGCGGGGTTGGTCGTCCGCCACAGTGAGCGCCCAGTCCACGTTGTCGCGGAGCCGCCGCGCGGCCACCGGGTCAGCCCCGCGCTTACTGGCCTGCGCTCACGACACAACCACTGAAGAGACTCTCAGGCGTCATTCTTCAGCAGCCTGCTAGAACGCGAAGCGGGCGCCGAGCTGGATCTGCCGCTCCGAGTTGAGCCGGGTCGTGGTGATCCTGCCGAAGTCTACCTGGTCGATCCTCTGTCGGGGCGCGCCGTATTGCGGCGTGTTGAACACGTTGAAGGCCTCGATCCGGATGTCCAGTCTCGTGCGCCTCATGGTGTTGAAGGTCTTGAAGAGCGAGAGGTCCAGGGTGCGGATCCCGGGAGCGCGCACGATGTTGCGGCCCGAATTGCCTCGGGTGGCCCCGGCGGGCGGCACGGAGAAGGCGGAGGTGTTGAACCACTTATCGGTCGTCTTGGGGCCGTCGTTCGGGTCCCCGCTGACGTCGGCGCGCAGGGTGGCGGTGGTGACGCTGAAGGGGATGCCGGTCGACAGCACCAAGATGGCATTCAGCGACCAGCCGCCCAGCGCTGTCCCCTTCCCGAAGGGCAGCTCGTAGGTGGAGGCCAGCGTGAAGCGATGCCGCACGTCGAAGTCGGCGTCGCCCTTGTCGAGGCCCAGGTTCCGCGCGTCGGTCGGGGTGTCGGCCAGGCGCGCGGCCTCGCCGGGCAGCGGCCCCGGGCTGTCGTTGATGGCGTGGCCCCAGGTGTAGGCGGCAAGGTAGGAGAGTCCTCCTCTGGCCTGGCGCCGCAAGGTCACCTGCAGGGAGTCGTAGGAAGAGGTTGCGGTGTTCCGGACCGCGACCCGGTCGCCGCCCGCCACCGCGTCCCTGCTTCTCGACACCGCGATGATGTTGTCCCCCCGCGTGCCGACGTAGGCGACGGTGAGGGCGGTGGAGAACCCGAGGTCGCGCTGCGCACCCAGGTTGAACTGCTGGACGCGGCTCGTAGGATTGTCGCGCGGCACGTAGACCACGCGCAGCCGGCCCGGGTTGTTGGGATCGAAGGCATCGGGCAGCGGAATCGGCTCGCTCAGGCGGACGCTTCCCCCGGGGGTCGCGCGATCGCGCACCTGGGAGCGCTGGAAGGGCGGGTTCTCGGTGAGCTGGTTGCCTATCCCGCCGCGCTCGAGCATATAGAAGATACCGTATGCGCCGCGCACCACCGTCTTCGCCCCGAGCTGCCGGGCGAAGCCGAGGCGGGGACCGAAGTTGTTCCAGTCCGTGTCCACCGTGGAGCGCGAGGCCCCGCCCTGGCCCGCCAGCACCATGCGGCGGGTGGCGGGATCGAAGTTGGCGAGCTGGTCGTCTTTCTCGTAGTAGGGGACGAAGACGTCGTAGCGCAGTCCCAGGTTCAGGGTCAGGGTCCGGCTCAGGCGCCAATCGTCCTGGAGGAAGAGGCTGTGCTCCCAGCTCACCGGCGAGCGCGGTACGAAGCCGGGGATGCCGGTCTCGGTCATGTCGGTCCGGCCGACCAGCACCTCGGCGATCTCGAAGCCGGTCTGTCCGGGCGGAGGCGTCCGTCCGGGAGTGGCCACGAACGTCGAGAAACGGTAGGACCCCTTGCCCGCGTTCATGCGCTCGAACTGCATGTCCCGCCGTATCGCCGAGCCGCCCGCTTTGAAGGTATGGGCGCCGCGAACCCAGGTGAGGGCGTCCGAGACCTGGTAGAGCTTCTGCCGGACGATGTACTGGCCGGAATCGCCGAGGAACTCGAGGTAGGTCCCGGAGGCGCCGATGAGCGAGATCCCGTTGTCGAGCGTGATGCCCCCCGGGCCCGGGATGCCGATCTCCCTGTTCTGGTCGATCCCGAAGTTCACGGGCAGGAACGCGTAGCGATAGTTGGTGTAGCCCGCCCGCAGCTCGTTGACCAGGCGGGGTCCGAACACGTGGGTCTGCCCCAGGGCCGCGCCCCAGCCCACGGCTTCGGCCGTCCCGGACCCGAAGCCGGCCTGGTAGCCGGGGATGCGCCCGGGGTCCGTCTGGCGATCCCTGGCGTAGCTGCCGCGCAGGAACAGCGTGTCGCTCGTGCCGAACCGATGGTCCAGCCGGAGATCGGCGTCGTTGAACCGCTGGTCCCGGACCCGCTGCGTGAGGTAGTTCCGCTGGGCCCGGCCGGCGACGGTGGGAAGCGGAAAGGCATTCAGATAGCGCACGGCCACCGGGTCGAGGCGCCCCTCCGGGATGACGTTCCCCGGGAAGGGCTGCCCGGTCAGGGGGTCGTGGACGATGATGGGCGCACCAACGCCGGTGAAGCTCGGGTCGAGCAACTCGGAGAAGTCGCCCCGCCGCATCCTGGCCGTGGGCACGGCGACGAGGTTTCCAGGTTCCACCGGGAGGTGCTGGCGTAGGCCGGCGTAGCTGGCGAAGAAGAAGGTCCGGTTCTTGACCAGCGGACCGCCGGTGGTGGCGCCGAACTGGTTGCGGCTGAAGTCGAGCTTCCTCTGGGCGAACGTGGGGCGAGCGTCCAGGGCTTCGTTGCGGTGGAACTCGTACAGGCTTCCGTGGAACTCGTTGGTGCCGCTCTTGGTGACGAGGTTTGTCACCGCTCCCCCCGAGCGCCCGAACTCCGCCGGGGCGTTGCCGGTGATCACCCGGAACTCCTGGAGGGCCTCGACCGAGGGGAAGAAGATGACGGTGTTCACCAGGGTCTCGTTGTTGTCGATCCCGTCGAGCAGGAAGCTGTTCTGTTGCTCGCGCATGCCGTTTACGGAGAGGGCCCCGCCTCCCACCTCGCCGTAGCGGAAGGTCTCGGTGTTGCCCCGACTCCCATCCGCGTTGCCGCCCGGGGCCCCACGGTTCACACCGGGGGAGAGCGTCGCCAGCTGGGTGAAGTTCCTGCCGTTCAAGGGGAGGGTCTCGAGCTGCTTCGTGTCGATGACCACCCCGAGGGAGGACGTGCTCTTCTCGATCAGCGGGGCGGCGCCGGTCACCTCCACCGCTTCGGTGAGCCCACCGAGCTCCAGCCGGAAGTCCATCCGCGCCACCTGGTTCACGGCCAGGGTGAGGGCGGCGGTGGCCGGCCGGAAGCCGCTCATCTCCACTCGAATGCGGTAGGGGCCGGCCACGAGGGGAGTGACCACGTAACCGCCGTGGGCCGAGGTCACGGACGACTTGACGGCGTTGGTGCCCTGGTGGGTCGCGGTAACGGTGGCTCCCGGGAGGACGCTGCCGGTGTTGTCGGTGATGATCCCTTCGATGCGGCCCGTTACGCCCTGGGCGCTGGCCAGGCCAGGGACGAGCCCGAAAAATGCGATGAGCAAGAGGCCGCGCGCGTGCGGCTTCCGGAGCCTCATAGAGGATCCTCGCTTGAGAGAGTCGGAGATCCGAATGGTATACCCCGTCGGTCCCGCGTCAGCTCGAGTGCTCGGATAGACTCCCTTCCCCATGCGGCTCGAGCCTTTCCTCATGGAGCGGATGCAGTCCCAGTGGGAGAACCGCGTCCGCCACAACCTGAGCGAGAGCGGAGTGCACCCGATGTCCGTGGGCGAGCTGCTCGGGCCCGCCGGGGCCGAGGAGCTGCTGCGCCAGGAGCTC
>DASYRI010000046.1:0-31606 GCA_036004545.1 Gemmatimonadales bacterium | reverse complement strand
AGCGAATGTCGTCGTCCGGCGTCGGGTCGCGCTGGATGTAGGGCGGGAGCGGGAGCCGGCCGAGCCGTGCCATCGCCTCTTCCGCGCTGGCGCCGACGATCCGGACCCGCCGGAATCCCTGGTCGAGCACCTCCAGGGTCTCGACACCGATCCCGTCGCCCAGCTCGATCCGCTTGCCCGGGCGGAGTGCGCTGCCCGGCTGGCCGATCGCGATCCAGCCTTCGACCTCCGCCGGGTGGATCAGCAGCACTTCGGCCGGGGCGCCGGACGGCCGGCGGCCCAGCAGGCGGGCATGGCGGACCCTGGTGGAGTTGAGGACGAGGAGGTCGTGGGGGGGGATGAGATCCGGGAGGTCGGCGAAGTGGCGGTGCTCGAAGGCCGGTCCGCCTGTCCGCCGGACCACCAACAGCCGGCTCGCTCCCCGCTCCGCCGCCGGCCGCTGCGCGATCAGCTCGGGCGGCAGGGGATAGTCGAAATCCGAGGTGCGGAGCCCCAGCACGGCCTCAGCCATCGAACAGCGCGGCCTGCCCTCCCGCCGGCGGCGGCGTGATACCGAAGCGCCGGTACGCGTTGGGTGTCGCGACCCGCCCCCGCGGCGTGCGCTCGAGGAATCCTTCCTGCAGGAGGTACGGCTCGTAGACCTCCTCGAGGGTGCCGGCGTCCTCGCCCACCGCCGCCGCGATGGTGCCCAGCCCGACCGGCCCGCCGCCGAACTTCTCGATGATGGTGGTGAGGATGCGGGAGTCCATGTCGTCGAGCCCGAGCTCGTCCACGTTGAGCCGGGCCAGCGCCTCCGCGGCCACCGCGCGGGTGACGACCCCGTCCGCCTTGACCTGGGCGTAATCGCGCACCCGGCGAAGCAGGCGGTTGGCGATCCGCGGCGTGCCCCGGCTCCGCCGCGCGATCTCGACCGCGCCCTCCGCCTCGACCGGGACCTTGAGGATTCCCGCCGAGCGGACGACGATCCGGGTGAGATCGTCGGGCGGATAGAACCCCAGCCGCTCCACGATCCCGAACCGCGACCGCATCGGCGGGGTGAGCTGGCCGAAGCGGGTTGTGGCGCCCACCAGCGTGAACGGCTCGACCGTCATCGGGATCGTCTGGGCGTTGGGGCCGTCGGCGATCCGGACATCCACCCGGAACTCCTCCATCGCGGGATAGAGAAACTCCTCGAGTTGGGGCCGGAGCCGGTGGATCTCGTCAATGAAGAGCACGTCGCCTTTGCCGAGGCCGGTGAGGAGGCCGACCAGGTCGCCCGGCTTTTCGAGCACCGGGCCCGACGAGGTCCTGAGCTGCACCCCCATCTCGCGGGCGAGCAGCGCCGCCAGCGTCGTCTTGCCGAGCCCCGGCGGCCCGAAGAAGAGGATGTGGTCGAGCGGATCGCCGCGGCGCTTCGCCGCGTCAATCGCGATCTGGAGCGACGCCTTGACCGGGGCCTGGCCCACGAACTCGTCGAGCCGTGAGGGCCGGAGCGCCGCCTCAGCGCCGGACTCCTCCGGGAGCGCGGCGGGCGTGGTGATCTCGAGGCGGGTCATGCGCGGCGGGCCCTCACCGCGGCCGCGCGTTCCAGCGGACCGGCCGCTCGCCCGGCGTCACCTCGTGCCGGGCGTGGCAGGAGACGCAGCGATCGGAGGTGCGCGCGGTGCCGGCGGGCACCAGCTTCCGGTTGGTCGAGCCGCAGCTGGTGCACTGCCACTCCGCGGTCACGTGCGGGCTGCTGGACAGCGCGGTCATCGAATCCCCTTCGCCGTGGTGAGAATCTGGAGCGCCCGGCGCACCAGCGCCGCCACGTCGTCGCCATCGCCGGCCCCGAGGGCCGAGCGGACCGCCTGGTCCGCCGTGGCCGGCGGGTAGCCCAGCGCCCCGAGGGCGCGGACCGCTTCGTCGGCTGGGCGGGAGGGGCCCGCCGCCGGCGCGATGGCGAGGTCGCTGAACCGGTCGGAGAGCTCCACGATCAGCTTCTCCGCCCGCTTCTTCCCGATGCCGCTCACCGTGCTCAGCGCCGCCACGTCCTTCCCCCGGATGCTCCGCACCGCCCGTTCCGGCCCGAGGGTGGAGAGGATGGCGAGCGCGAGGCGTGGCCCCAGCCCCGTGGCCGAGAGCAGCCGCTGAAAGATGGTGCGCTCGGTGACCGAGTCGAACCCGTAGAGCGTCCAGCCGTCCTCCCGCACCACCAGCTCGGTGTGCAGCGAGCAGCGTCCGCCCCGCGGCGGGAGCCGCTCGAAGACCCCGAGCGGCACCGTCACCGCGTAGCCCACCCCGCCGTCGGTCTCGATCATCACCGTCTCGCCCTCGCGCTCGGCGAGCACGCCCCGCACCGTGCTGATCATCGCCCGGCGCCCGTGCGGAAGCGGGTGAACAGATGGGTGAGCGCCACCGCCACGGCGTCCGCGGCGTCCGCCGGCGCCGGCGCGCTCTCCAGCTTGAGCAGCTTGGCCACCATGTACCCGACCTGGGGCTTGAGCGCGGCACCGCGGCCCACGACCGTTTTCTTGACCAGCGCCGGCGAGTACTCCGCCACGGTGAGCCCCGCCTGGGCGCCCGCGAGCAGGATCACCCCGCGGGCGTGGCCGAGCACCACGGTGGTGCGCACGTTCGTGGCGTAGAAGATGTCCTCGACGGCGAGTGCGTCGGGCCGATGCCGGGCGATCAGCTCGGCGAGCCCGTCGTAGATCGTCATGAGCCGGACCGCCAGCGGATCACGGGGCCGGGTGCGCACCACGCCGCACTCCACCAGCCGGGCCGCTCGCCCCGGCGCGGCCGTCCGCTCCACCACGCCGTACCCCACGGTCGCGGTTCCCGGGTCAATTCCCAGGACCTTCATCGGTGGAGAGCGGTCAGGCCCCGGCCTCCGCCAGCGTGGCCGCGTCAATGTCGAAGTTCGAGAAGACCTTCGAGACGTCGTCGAGATCCTCGAGGACCTCCATCAGCTTCAGGAGCCGGGCCGCGTCCGCCCCTTCGACTTTCACCAGGTTCTTCGGCATCATCGCGAGCTCGGCCGACTGGATCGCGAACTTCCTGGCCTTGAGCGCGTCCTGCACCGCGTGGAAGTCCCCGGGCGCGGTCGTCACGAGGTAGCTGTCGCCCTCCCGCACGAAATCCTCGGCGCCGGCGTCGAGCGCCGCCTCGAGCGCCTGGTCCTCGGCGATCTTCGTGGCGTCGAGGAGGATCTGGCCCTTCCGGTCGAACATCCAGGCGACCGAGTTGGTGGCGGCGAGGTTGCCTCCGTTCCGGGTGAAGGCGTGGCGCACCTCGGCCACGGTGCGATTGGCGTTGTCGGTCGTCACCTCGAGGAGGATCGCCGCGCCGCCGGGGCCGTAGCCCTCGTAGGTGATCTCCTCGTAGGTCTCGCCCGCCAGCTCGCCGGTGCCCTTCCTGATGGCGCGGTCAATGTTGTCGTGGGGCATGTTCACCGCGCGCGCGGCGTCGATCGCAGTGCGGAGCCGGGGATTGCCGCCCGGGTCGCCGCCACCCGCCTTGGCGGCCACGGTGATCTCGCGGATGCACTTGGCCCAGACCGCCGAGCGCTTGTTGTCGGTGGCGGCCTTCTTGTGCTTGATCTGCTTCCATTTGCTGTGGCCGGCCATCCGCGCGCCCCTCCGTCGCTTCGCACTTAAACATAGTTGTCGCAATGGGTTCCGGCAATTTTACGAGCCCGCTGCGCGGGCGGCCCGGGCCGCGCGGCTGAGCGCCTCCCCCGCTTCCGCACCCAGGGTCTCCCGCGCCGGTGCCACCAGCTGCTGCAGCACCAGCGTGACCTGCTCCCGGCTCGGGCTCTTGAGCTCTTCGATCGCCGCCGCGAGCGCGCGCCGGAGCGGTGCGGGAAAGGTGAGGCTGGAGAGCCGCTGCTCGAGCGCACCCACCCGCCGGCGCACCGCGCGGTCCGGGTGCGGAGGCGCGAGGAGCAGGTCCTCGGCGACCCGGAGCGTGAGCCAGACGGCGAAGACGCCCTCGCGCCGGGGGCCGCGCGGCGTCTGCCCCATGAGCGCCACCAGTGCCGCGCCCGCCGGCGTGTGCAGGCTCATGGGAGGAGCCTCCGGAGCGCCTCGAGCACTTCCTCCGGCCGGAGGTCCTGCAGGCAGCGGTGGTGCGTGAGGGGGCAGGCGGCACCGCCATGGGCGCTGCAGGGCCGGCAGGGGAGATCGCGCTGGAGCACCGCCGCCTTCGCGTGGTAAGGAAAGAAGCCGAAGGCCTCGACCGTCGGGCCGAAGAGTGCCACCACCGGCGTACCCACCGCGGTGGCGAGGTGCATGACGCCGGTGTCGCCACAGACGAGGGCCCGCGCGCGCCGGAGAAGCGCCGCGGTGCCGGTCAGGTCGAAGCCGCCCGCCGCGCACGCCGCCCTCTCGCCCCCCAGCGCGGCGGTCGCCGCCGCGACCTCGCGATCCTGGGGTCCGCCCACCACCACGACGTCGTTCCCCTGTTCCACCAGCCGCCGCACCATCGCATTCCAGTGGTGCGCGGGCCATCGCTTGGTGAAGTGCGCGGCGCCGGGCGCGGCGGCGATGAGCTGCCGGGTGATGCCCAGCCCGTGCGCGGCCAGGAACTGGTCGGCGGCGGCCAGGGCCTGGGCGGGGAGAAAGAGCTCCGGTGGGCCCTGGTCCGGCGTCACGTCGAGGCCCCGCGCGGCGTCGAAGTACCGCTCGGCGGTGTGGCGCCGGTCGCGGTAGGTATCGCGTTTGGTGCGGATCAGAACGGCTCGGGCCAGCCGGTGCTTCGGATACCCGCTCCAGCGCCCGCCCGTGTGCCAGCGCAGGGCCCGGCTGCGAAGGCTCCCATGGAGATCGAGCCGGTGGGTGAAGCGCCCCGCACGGAGCCGGGCGCCCAGCGCGCGGAGCGAGGAGCCCCGCTCCCAGCCGATGACGTCGCTCAGGCGCGGGTTCTGCAGCAGGAGGGGGGTAAACTCCGCCCTGGTCACCGCGGTGATGCGGGCGTCCGGATGCCGGCGGCGCAGGGCGCGGATGAGCGGGGTCATCAGCAGGATGTCGCCGATGGCGCTGAAACGGACGAGCAGGATGTCGGGCGGCACGGCGGGAATGTAGCCGCGTGAAATGGCGTCGCCAGCGCGTTAGCTTCTTGCCATGGCACAGCGGACCGCGGGGCGGCTCCTGGAGGCGGCGAGGCCCTACGGCGGGCGGTTCCTCCTGGGCCTGGGGGCGACGCTCCTCGCGTCGGTCCTCGACGGCGTGACGGTCGTGGTGCTGGTTCCGCTCCTCAAGGCGCTCTTCGGGAGCGCCGGCGCGCTGGCCAGCCACGGGACCGCGCTGGAGCGGGTGAGCGATCTGGCGCTCGGTCCCCTCATCGCGGGACTCCCGCCGCGCGCCGCCGCGGCCCGCCTGGTCGTGGTCCTCCTCGCCGGCCTTCTGCTCAAGAACGCGCTGCAGTTCGCCGCCAACCAGCTCTCGGTCGCGGTACAGGAGGGCTTGGTCCGCGATCTCCGGGTCCGGCTCTACCGGCACCTGCTCGCCCTGGACCTCGGCTTCTTCCAGCGCACTCGCGCGGGTCAGCTCATCTCCGGCGTCATGGTGGACGCCGACCGGACCAAGCAGGCGGTGGCTGCGGCCCTCGCCGGGCTCTTCCAGAACGCGGTGCTCATCCTGAGCACCGTCGTGATCCTCGCCACCATCTCCTGGCGGCTCACCCTGATCACCCTGGCCGCGGCGCCGCTCCTCGTGCTCGGGATCCGCCAGCTGTTGCACCGCCTCCGCCGCCACGCCCGGCTCTGGACCGAGGAGCAGGGCCAGCTCACCGCCACCGTCGCCGAGCGCGTCGGCGCGATGAAGCTGGTGCACGCCTACGGCGCGGAGGCGCAGGAGGCGGCGCTGTTCGCCGGGCAGGCGGATCGCTACCGCAAGCGGGTCCAGCGGACCCAGCGCTACGGCTCCATGACCAGCCCGGTGAGCGAAGTGTTCGGCGGGCTGGTGATCATTCTGATCATCTGGGCCGCCGCCAACCCCGCGGTCTCGGGCGTCGTGCTGGGGCCGGAGGTCACGATCGTCTTCCTGGTCGCCGCGCTCAAGATCATGTCGCCGATCAAGTCTATCGCGCAGTATCCCACCACGATGGCGGTGGCCCTGGCGAGCGCGGAGCGGGTCTTCGAGATCCTCGACCGGCCCGTCACCTCGGCCGATCCGCCGGATGCGGCGCCGGCGCGGTTCGAGCGGGACATCGTCTTCGACCGGGTGAGCTTCGACTACGAGCCGGGGAGGCCGGTGCTCGAGCGCGTCTCCTTCACCGTGCCCAAGGGGCGGGTGGCGGCAATCGTGGGGCCGTCGGGGGCGGGGAAGACCACGCTGCTCGAGCTTCTGCCCCGCTTCCACGATCCCATCGCCGGCGAAGTGCGCCTGGACGGCGTGCCGCTCCAGGGACTCCAGCGCGCCTCCCTCCGCGGGCTGCTCGGCGTGGTGAGCCAGGACACCGTGCTGTTCAACGACACGGTCCACGCCAACGTCGCCTACGGGCGCCCGGCCGCCGCTCGCGCGGAGGTGGAGGCGGCGGCCCGCGCGGCGAACGCCCACGAGTTCATCGCCGCGCTGCCCCACGGCTACGACACCGTGCTGGGCGAGCGGGGGACCCGGCTCTCGGGCGGGCAACGACAGCGGATCGCCATCGCCCGGGCGCTGCTCCGCGATCCGCCGATTCTGCTCCTCGACGAGGCGACCAGCGCGCTCGATCCCGAATCGGAGCGGCTGGTGCAGGACGCGATCGACCGGCTGATGCGCGACCGCACCGTGCTGGTCGTGGCCCACCGCCTGGCCACCATCCTCGACGCCGATGAAATCCTGGTGCTCGACGGCGGCCGCCTGGTGGAGCGGGGGACCCATCAGGCGCTCCTCGCCGAGAACGGGCTCTACCGGCGGCTCTTCGATCTCCAGTTCCGGGGTGCCGAGGTGCTGGCGTGAAGCTCCCGGCGTTTCTGGTCGTCGCGGAGTTCGACGAGGTCCACCATGCCCACTCGGCCCAGCGCTGCCGGGCCCTCGAGCGGCACGGCTGCCGGGTCGAAGTGTTCGATCTGCTGGAGCGGCCCGGGGTCCTGAGCCGGCTCACCGGGCGCGACCTCGGGGCCCGCCTCCGCCGGAGCGTCGAGGCCGCGAAGCCCGATCTGGTCCTGGTCCTCGGCGCGCCGCAACTCCCGGCGGAGCTGGTCAAGCAGCTCCGGACCGACACCGGCGTCCCCTGGCTCAACTGGTTTCCCGACGATCTGCGCACCGTGCGTGACGTGATTCGCCGCGCGCCCGCGTACGACCGGGTCTTCGTGTCGGGGACCGACGTCGCCGCGCGGGTCGGTCCGGCGCTCGGCCGCCCGGTGGAGGTGCTGGCCCCGGCGGCCGATCCCTCGGTGTACCGGCCGGTCCGCTCGCGCGACCAGTTTCGGGCCAACGTCGTCTTCGCGGGCTCGGCGAGCGCCCGGCGCGAGGCGCTGCTCAGCGGACTGGTGGAGTTCGGCCTCGCGCTCTGGGGCCCGGGGTGGCGGACCACGTCGCTCCGCGATTACTGCCGGGGCGAAGCGCAGGGCACCGACTCCTACGTCCGCGCCTATGGTGGAGCCTCGGTGGCGGTGAACATTCACCACACCTCGTTCACCCCGACCGACGACGATCGGTCGGTCAATCAGCGGCTCTTCGAGATCGCCGCGATCGGGGTGCCCGAGGTGGTGGATCACCGGGGCGACCTGGCGATGTACCTGGAGCCGGGGCGCGACGTGCTGGTCTTTCACGACGCGACCGAGCTCAAGCACGTGGTAGAGACCGCTCTCCAGGACCTGCCGGCCGCCCAGCAGCTCGGCGAGTCGGGCCGCCGGGAGGTCCTGACGCGGCACACGTACATGCACCGGTGCCGGCAGCTGCTCAACACGGTGAACGGTTAACGGTGTGTCGGTTGTCGGTGTGTCGGTTGTCGGTACTCGCGACGCCTACCCACCGACCCACTGACATCCCGACCCACCCACATGGCCGCGCACCCGTCACGGTTGACCGTTGACCGTTGACTGTTGACGCAGTCCTCCTCCCGCGATCACTTCGCGATACAGCCGGAGGTAGCCCTCGGCCATGTGCCGGTGGGTGAAGCGCTCCAGCACCCGCGCGCGGCAGGCCTCCGGGGACACGGATCCGAGCGTGAAGCGGAGCGCCACAATCTCGTCGAGGGTATCGCCCAGCGCGCCGCAGTCGGGCGTCACGATTTCCGGCAGGGCGCCGCGCCGGGTGCCGAGCACCGGCGTGCCGCTCACCATCGCCTCGATCGTGGTGAGGCCGAACGGCTCGTCCCAGAGCGCCGGCATCCAGAGGCATCCCGCCTCCGCGAGGAGGTTCCGCTTGCGCTCCCCACCCACCTGGCCCACCACCCGCACGCCGCGGCGGAGAACCGGCCGCCATCCACCCGCCACGACGAGCCGGCGTCCGGCGCGGGGCGCCCCCTCGACCGCCCAGCGCCATCCCTTGACCGAGTGGAGCCGGCCCAGGAAGAGATCGAAGTCGCCCTTGCGGGTCTCGAAGCGAAACTCGGCGGGGTCGAGGCCGTTGTGGACGAACGCCCGGGCGCCGCTCCGCCGGGCGTGATCGGAGCTCAAGCAGACCATGTTGGGCGGGTAGTCCGTGCGGGTGGCGGTTCCGTGCAGGGTCCACAGTGTCGGAAGGCCGGCCGGCCCGAGCGCGCGGTGGGCGTGGAGCACGTCGGCGCCGGGCGGGAGGTGAGGCCGCGGGTCGAAGTTCGGCTCCTCCGCCTTCCGGTGGTCGACCGGCACCAGCCGGGCCTCCGGCACCCGCGAGCCTCCCGGCGCGAGCAGCACGACTTCGTGTCCCAGTTCGGCGAGGCCGCGGGCCAGCCACGCCACCACCCGCGGCGTGCCGCCGTACCGCTCGACCGGAACGAGCCCATGATAGAGGAGGACGACGCGCATCGGCGGGCAAGCTATCACCGGATTACCTTTCGCGCGTGCCGCCCGTCCAGACCGGCGCCCGCGTCCTCCTCGTCGCCAAGTTCAACCAGCGCTACCATCGCACCGGCTGCGCCGTGCGCGATGGGCTGGTCGAGCTGGGATGCGTCGTGGGGACGGTCGAGGAGCGGAACCGGGGTCTCGACGCGCTGCTCCGCCGATCGCTCGCCGATCGCCTGACGCGGGCGCTCCGCCGGCACCGGCCGGATCTGGTGCTGGTGTTCAAGGGCGGCTCGCTCCAGCCCGAGCTGATCGAGCGGCTCCGCCCGATCGGCTCGGCGCGCTGGGTCAACTGGTTCCCCGACGGTCCCCACCTGCTCGACCTCTCGCTCCGCATCGGCCGGGCGTACGACCGCTGCTTCCTCTTCGACAGCTCGATGGCGGATCGCCATCGCGAGCTGGGCCGCGCCGCGGAGTACCTGGCGCTCGGATGCGACCCCGGCTTCCACCGCCCGCTCCGCGCGCCCGACGACGAGAGCATCCCGATCGTCTTCATCGGTTCGGTCGAGCCCTCGCGCGAAGCGGCGCTGGACGCCGTGGCCGGGCTCGGGCTCCGGGTCTGGGGTCCGGGCCGGCCCCGAGGGCCGCTCTACGGGGACGCGATGGTGCGCGCCTTCTCCCGCGCCGATGTCGCGCTCAACGTCCACCAGTTCTTCGGCGATCCGCCGGACGCCGCGCGCTACGGGACCGGGGCCAACCAGCGGGTGTTCGAGCTCGCGGCGATCGGCACCGTGCAGCTCTCGGACGCCAAGGCCGACATCGCGCGGGAGCTCGAGGAGGACTCGGAGATCGTCCTCTACCGGACGCTCCCCGCGCTCCGGGAGAAAGCGGCGTGGCTGCTGGCCCGCCCGGCCGAGCGCGAGGCCATCGCCAGCCGGGCGCGCGCGCGGGCGCTGGGCGCGCACACCTGGCGCCACCGGCTGGAGGAGCTCCTGGCGGTGTCGCTCCGGTGAACGTCTCGGGCTTCTGCATCGTCCGCAACGCGGAACTGCTCGACTTCCCGATCGAGGCGAGCCTCCGCTCGATCCTTCCGCTTTGCGACGAGGTCGTGGTGAACGTCGGACGCTCGGAGGACCGGACCCTGGAGATGGTCCACGCCCTCGGCGATTCGCGGCTCAGGATCCTGGAGACCGAGTGGGACCTGGCCCGGGGCGAGGCCCTGCTGCGCGAGGAGACGCTCCGCGCCATGCGGGCCTGCGCCCACCCCTGGGGGATCTGCCTCCAGGCCGACGAGGTGCTGCACGAGGCCGGCGTCCCGGCGCTCCGCGCCGCGATCGAGGCGGCCGCCGCCGATCCGCGGATCGAGGGGATCGTGTTGGGTTATCGCCACCTCTTCGGCGATCCGTTCACCGAGGCGGTCAATCGCCGCTGGTATCGGCGCGAGGTCCGCGCGGTCCGCCTCGAGCCCACAGCCGGCGTCCATCCCTACCTCGACGCCCAGGGATTCCGGGTGGGACCGGCGGAGCGGAAGGTCCGGGCCCGGCTCGCCCCGGCGGAGGTGTTCCACTACGGCTGGATCCGCTCGGCCCGCGCGCTTCGGGCGCGGGGAGCGGTGGACCGCCACCTCTATCCCGGCCGCCGCATTCCGGACCCCTCCGACACCGCCCGGCTGCGCTGGTTTCCGGGGCTCCGCCCTTTCCGGGGGAGCCACCCCGCCGTGGCGCGGGCCTGGGTGGAGGCGCATGCGCAGGATCCCGGGCGGGTCGTGACGCCGCCCGGCTTCGAGCTCGAACACCTCAGGTTCTATGCCTCCGACCTGATCGAGCGGGCCACCGGCGTCCGGCCGTTCGAGTTCCGGAACTACACTCTGGTCTGATCGTGTCCCATCAACGACGGCGCAGCTCGGAGCGCGCGCGCCGCCTCTCCGGCGTCGCATGAGGGGCGGTCCCGATCTCCTCCTCACGTTCGATTTTCCGCCGATGGGAGGCGGCATCGCCCGGTGGATGGCGGAGATGGCGCTCCGCTATCCGGCGGGGGGTCTGATCGTCTCCACCGGGCAGATCGAAGGAAGTACCGCGAGCGACGCCCGGTTTCCTAACCCGGTGGACCGCCTGGGGCTCCCGACCCGCCGCCTCAAGACGCTGCAGGGCCTGGTCCTCTGGAGCCGGCGGGTCGGCGGGCTCGTCGCGCAGCACCGCGCGCGTTTCGTCTGGTGCGGGAATCTCCGTCCGGCGGCGTATCCGGCGAAGTGGGTCCACGAGCGGGTCGGCATTTCCTACGGGGTCATGGTGCACGGCGGCGACCTGCTCGCCCTGCGGCACAACTACGGTGAATCGCGGGTCAAGCGGCTCACCGCGCGGACCCTCCTGGGCTCGGCGGAGGTGCTGATCGCCAACAGCCGCTGGACCCACGACCAGGCCTGCCTGGTGCTCCGCGAGCTTGGCCTGGAGCAGCACACCGGGCGGGTGCGGGTGGTCCCGCTGGGCACCGATCCGGCGGCCTTCAAGCCGGGGCTCGACTCGGCCCCACTCCGCGCCGCGTACGATCTGCCGGCGGGCCGCTGGCTGGTGACGGTCGCGCGGCTGGTGCCCCACAAGGGGATGGATACGACGGTCCGCGCGCTCGGGCTCCTCGCCGCCGGGTATCCCGACCTCCGCTACGCGATCGTGGGGCAGGGGAGCTACCAGCCGTCGCTTCGCGCCCTGGCCCGGGAGGCCGGGGTGGAGGAGCGGGTCCACTTTCTCACCGAGATCACCGACGCCGAGCTCCCGCTTGCCTACAGCCTCGCCGACATCTACGTCGGGGTGTCGCGGCAGACGTCACGGGACGTGGAAGGATTCGGCATCTCGCTGCTGGAGGCGTCGGCCAGCGGGAAGCCGGTGGTGGCTGGACGCAGCGGCGGGATGCCCGATGCCGTGCGCGATGGGGAAACCGGTCTGCTGGTCGACCCCGAGGACCCCGCGGACGTGGCCCGGGCCCTCGAGGCGCTGCTTGCCGATGCGGGGCGCCGGGCCGCCCTGGGCGCCGCGGGCCGCCGCGCGGTCGAACGGTTCTACAACTGGCCCCGCGTGGTGGAGGCGCTCCGCGCCATCAGCTCGGAGGCCAGTGCTGCTCGGCCGTAATGGCGTGGGTGGGGCAGGCGTTCAGCAGGTGATCGCCCATCGGGGACCACCATTGGCGCTCGACCCGCACGTGGGCGATCCCGTCCGAGCCCATCAGGAACGTGTCCGGGGCCCGCGCCACGCAGGCGCCGCACCCCACGCACCGGCTCCGCTCCACCCGGAGCAGCATCTCCCGCTGAGGGTGGATGCCGGGGGGGAGCTCGCGGAAGTCCTCCGGCAGCAGGTCGAGCGCCTCATTGAGGGCGCGGTACCCCTCCGCGATGAGAAACGGCGTCCGGTTGAACGCGAACATCGAGATCCGCTCGACCCGCGGCCGCACCAGGACCAGCGGCGGTTCCGACCAGTCACGCAGGTGCTCGGCCGCCATCGTCTGCATCACGATCTCCAGGCCGCGGCTGTAGGTCGCAACGAATCCCTTCCGCTCCACGCTCGACCGCTCCACCCGGGTGCCGCCGACGTCCACCGCCAGGATCGGCGCGTCGCTCACAGCCAGCGCGGCACGGACCGGCAGGTTCGCCGTCACCGCACCATCCACGCACGCCCGGCCCAGGATGAGCCGCGGCGGGAGGATGCCGGGGAGCGCGCAGGAGGCGAACACGGCATCGGCCACCCGGGCCTGGTCGAGCCCGGGCAATCCCCAGAGCACCTGCTGGCCGGTGTTGAGGTCCACGGTGTTGACCACGAGCTTCCGGTCGAGGTCGCGAAAGCGGAGGTCGCCCACGATGCCGTCGATCAGCTCCTCGAGCGGCTCGCCGCGGTAGATCGCCGGGGCGAGCATCCGCTTCATCGCCATGTCGAAGTGGGCGATCCGGAAGACGTCCTTCCGGGTCACCGCCAGGGCGCGGTCCTCCATCTCCTGCATCGGCATCCGGGTGGCCCAGGACGCCGCGATCAACGCCCCCATGCTGCAGCCGACGATCGCCCGGGGCACCAGGTCCCGCTCCTCGAGGGCCCGGAGCACCCCGATGTGGGCGAGGCCCTTCAGACCGCCGCCGCCCAGAATCAGGCTGAATTGAGTGGATCGGGGCATGCAGAGATATTACCCCGGTGCCCCCCGTCTCCGCCCGCGCCCCCGGCCGCTACGATGTCACCGCCCTCCGGAAAACCGAGTTTCCCTGGGCCGATCGCTGCATCTACCTGAATCACGCCTCGACCGGACCCCTGCCCGAGCGCGCTCGCCGGGCGATCGAGGGATTGACCCGCGAGCGCAGCGAGCCGTTCCGGCTCTCCGACGAGCGGCTCCAGGGCATCCTGGCCGACGCGCGGCGCCGCGCGGCCCGGCTGATCCACGCCGACGCGGGGGAGATCGCCCTCACCACCAACACCAGCTACGGGTTGAACCTCGCCGCCCGGATGCTCCCGCTGGAGCCGGGCGACGTGGTGCTGGTGAGCGAGGGCGAGTTTCCCGCCAACGTCTTTCCCTGGCGCCAGCTGGAGGACAAGGGCGTCCGGATGGAGCTCCTGCCGGTCACTACCCGGGGCTGGCCCGACGAGGCGGGGATGCTGGAGCGGATGGCGGATCCGCGGGTGCGGGTGCTGGCGATCTCCCACGTGCAGTTCCACACCGGCTACAAGGCCGATCTTGCCCGGCTCGGCGCCGCGGCCCGCGCGAGCGGGACCTGGCTCGTGGTGGACGCCATCCAGGCGCTCGGACAGGTGCCGTTCGACGTCCGCGAGACGCCGGTGGACCTGCTCGCCTGCGGGGCCCAGAAATGGCTGCTCTCGCCCTGGGGTTCGGGATTCTGCTACGTGCGCCGCGAGCTGATCGGCCGGCTGGCGCCGCCGTTCGCCGGCTGGAGCGCGTTCCAGGGCACCGACGACTTCAGTACACTCTGCGACTACAGCGGTCCGCTCCGGGACGACGCCCGCCGCTTCGAGCTGGTCACGCTGCCGTTCCAGGACATGCTCGGCATGGTCCACGCCCTCGATCTGCTGGAGGAGATCGGCATCGCGCGGATCGAGGCCCACCTCGCCGCGCTGGGCGAGCCGGTGCTGGAGTGGGCCCGCCGCCGCGAAGTGGGGGTCGTCTCGCCCGAGGGGGCAAGCGGGTCGGGGATGGTGTGTCTCCGGGCGGCGGATCTCCCGCGCGGGCACGCCGCGCTGCGGGAGGCCGGCGTGGTGGCGAGCGTGCGGGAGGGCGCGCTTCGCCTCTCGCCCCACTGCTACAACACGGTGGAGGAGATGGAGCGGGTGGCGGAGCTGCTCGAGCGGAGCCGCTGACCCCTGACCCCCGACCCCTGACCGCTATTTCTTCGCGACGGTCTCCTCCTTCAGCACCTTCTTGGAGAACCAGAACACCAGCCAGCCGACGATCAGGAAATCGAGCCCCGCCGAGAGGATGGGACCGACGGCGAAGTGCTGGCCGCGCAGGTCGAAGCCCCACCCCTGCCAGTCGCCTCCGATCGGAATCAGCCCGACCACAGGCATGAGCACCCCCTTGACGATCGCCCCGACCAGGTCGTTGGCCTTGCCGCCGATGATCACCGCGATGGCCAGCCCGATCACGCCGTACTGCTTGAGAAACGCCATGAACTCCTTGCCCATCGAAGCCTCCTCGGAGCGGGTGGGGAAGATCCCGGCTACCGGACCTCCATCAGGGCGAAGTGCTTTCGCCCCTTCTGCAGCACGATGTAGCGGCCGGCCAGCAGGTCGCGGGCGCCGAGCGCCCGCTCGGCGGCGAGCTTCTCGCCGTTGACGGAGAACCCGTTCCCCTGGAGGCCGCGGCGCGCGTCCGCCTTGGAGGAGGCGAGCCCCGCGCCGACCAGCGCGTCCACCAGCGGGACGCCGGCGTCGAGCCGGGCGCGGTCGAGCGGCACGACCGGGACCTCGCCGGCGACGATCGCGAGCGTGTCGGCGTCGGCGTCCCGGAGCTCGACCTCGCCGAAGAGGATGCCGCTCGCCTCGATCACCCGGCGGGTGGTCGCTGCGCCGTGGACCCTCACCGTCAGGTCTTCGGCGAGGATGCGCTGGGCGGGCCGCCGGCCCGGATCGGCCGCCTGGCGCGCCATCGCCGCCGCGATGTCCTCGAGCGGGCGGAAGGTGAAGAGCCGGAGCAGGCGCTCCACGTCGCGGTCGTCGCTGTTGAGCCAGAACTGGTAGAAGCGGTAGGGAGTGGTCTTCGCGGGGTCGAGCCAGACGTTGCCGTCCTCGCTCTTGCCGAACTTGGCGCCGGGCGCGGTGGTGAGGAGCGGGCAGACGAGGCCGTGCGCCACGGCGCGCTCCCGCCGCGCGATCAGCTCGATCCCCGCGGTGATGTTGCCCCACTGGTCGCTCCCGCCCATCTGCAGCTCGCACCGCTCGGTGTGGAAGAGGTGGAGGAAGTCGTACGCCTGCACCAGCATGTAGGCGAACTCGGTGAAGGAGATCCCGCTCTCCAGCCGCGCCTTCACCGACTCCTTCTGGAGCATGTAGTTGACGGTGAAATGCTTCCCGACGTCGCGCAGGAAGTCGAGCAGGTCGAGCGGGCGGAGCCATTCGGCGTTGTCGAGGAGCCGGGCGGCGTTGCCGCCCTCGAACGAGACGAACCGGGCGAGCTGGCTTCGGATCGCGGCGGCGTTGGCGGCGATCTCCGCTTCGGCCAGCATGGGGCGCTCGCCGCGCTTGCCGCTCGGATCTCCCACCAGGCCGGTGCCGCCGCCCACCAGCGCGATCGGCCGTCCGCCCAGCCGTTGCAGCCACGCCAGCAGCATCACCGGCAGCAGGCTGCCGACGTGGAGCGAATCGGCGGTGGGATCGAAGCCGACGTACCCGGTGATCGGGCCCGCGCCCAGCCGCTGGGCGAGCCCCGGCGTCGCGTCGTGGATCAGGCCGCGCTCGGTGAGGACGGCAAGGAGGGAGGGCATCGGGGGCAACAGTAGGGGCGGATCGGAACAGCGTCAACGGGGCGCTGACGGAAGGACGGAAAGGGGGAGGACGCTCGGACGTTCCGTCATTCCGCCCCCCTCGGTTAAGTTTCCCGCATGGCCGTTCCGATCCTCGGCGCGCTGACCGGCTGGTGGCACTTCCCCCGCCGGCGGCGGAAGGTGCTCCTGGGCGCCGCCGCGTTGGTGCTCTTCTCCGCGGCGCTCCTCGCCGGTGCCTGGAGCCGGGTCTGCGCCGGCGGCGCCTGCCCGTCCATCGCCTCGCTCACCAATTACGACCCCGATCAGGCCTCCAAGCTCTACGCCGCCGACGGCCGGCTCATCACCGACTATGGCCAGCAGCGCCGCACCGTGGTGCCGCTCAAGCAGATGTCGCCCGCCGTGGTGAGCGCGTTCCTCGCGGTGGAGGACCGCCGCTTCTACCAGCATCACGGGATCGACTGGATCCGGGTCCTGGGCTCGCTCAAGTCCACGCTCTTTGGCAACAAGCAGGGCTTCTCCACGATCACCATGCAGCTCGCCGGCAATCTCTGGCCCGACCAGATTGACCGGCGCCAGCGGGAGGGGTTCAAGGGCCTCACCCGGAAGATCCGCGAGGCGCGGATGGCGCTGGAGATCGAGCGGAACTATTCCAAGGACAAGGTCCTCGAGCTCTATCTCAACCAGATTGACCTGGGCAACCGCGCCTTCGGCGTCGAGGCGGCGGCGCAGCGCTACTTCGGGAAATCGGCGCGGAGCCTGAACGTCGCCGAGGCGGCGATGCTGGCGGCCCTGCCCAAGGGGCCCTCGCTCTATAACCCGCGGAAGAGTCCCCGGCTCGCGGTGCAGCGCCGCAACCTGGTCATCGGCCTCCTCGAGGACTGGGGCAAGCTCTCCCACCAGTCGGCCGAATCGTGGAAGGCCTATCCCCTCGCGCTTTCCACCCGGTCGGACTACAGCGGCGTGGCCGAATACTTCGTGGAGTACGTCCGCCAGATTCTGCAGGCGCGCTACGGCGCCAATCTCTATCGGGCCGGCTTCCGCATCTTCACCACCCTCGACCTCGACATGCAGCAGGAGGCAGAGCAGGCCCTCGCCGACCAGCTCGAGGCGATCGAGGAGGGCTCGCTGGGGACCTATCGCCACCTGACCTACCGGCAGTACCTCGACCGGCGCACCGAGAATTCCGGCGAGGCCGACGCCGGTCCCTTCAGTCCCTACCTGCAGGGGCTCGCGCTCACCCTGGAGACCCGGACCGGCTACATCCGCGCGATGGTCGGCGGGCGGGACTTCGAGGACAACAAGTACAACCGGGTCACCCAGGCGCTTCGCCAGGCCGGCTCGGCGTTCAAGCCGTTCGTGTACGCCGCCGCGATCCGGGCGGGGATCCCGCTCTCCCAGCTCTTCGACGACTCACCGGTCTCGGTGGAGATCCCCGACCAGCCCACCTGGGAGCCCAAGAACTACGACAGCAAATTCCAGGGCCCGATGACGATGCGGGAGGCGCTCTATTACTCCCGCAATACCGTCGCGGTGAAAGTGGGGCTCAAGCTGGGCGAGGACGCGGTGGTGAGCGAAGCCGCGAACTTCGGCATCGCGACCAGGATCCCCCGGGTGCCCTCGATCTTCATCGGATCGGCGGACGTGGTGCCGATGGAGCTGATCGCCGCCTACACCGCCTTCGCCAACATGGGCGTGCTGACCACGCCGCAGGCGATCCTCCGGGTGGAGGACCGGCAGGGGCACATCGTCTGGCAACCGGAAACCAGCGACCGCCGGGTGATGGATCCCCAGCACGCCTGGCTGATCCTGGACGCGTTGCGCGACGTGATCCGCCAGCCCGCCGGCACCGCGCACGGCGCGGTGATGGGCCGCGGGTTCCTGCTCCCCGCCGGCGGCAAGACCGGTACCACCAACGACGGAATGGACGTCTGGTTCGTGGGGTTCACGTCCGAGCTGGTGACCGGCGTGTGGATGGGCTTCGACCGGAAGGCGGTCATCAAGGGCGACGCGCAGGGCGGCAAGCTCGCCGCGCCGGTCTGGACCGCGCTGATGCGGGACATCTATGAGCGCCGCCGCGCGCCGCCGCCCTGGCTCCTGCCGGACAGCATCCTGCAGCTCGACATTGACAGGTCCACGGGGTATCTTGCGACGCCGTTCTGCCCTCGCGATCTGGTCATCCACGAGTACTTCTACCCCGGCACCGAGCCCACCGAGCGGTGTCCGCTGCACAGCCCCTTCCGCGGCATGAAGTGACCCGGGCCGGCCGGGGATGAGGCCGCTCCGGCTCACTGCGGCCTGGGCCCTTCCCGGCGACGGGCCGCCGATTCCCGACGCCGCGGTCCTGATCGGGAAGGACGGGCGGATCGCGGCCACCGGTCCCGCCCCACGGGTGGACGCGCCCGCGGACGCCCGCACCATCGCGCTGGGGAGCGCGATCCTGCTGCCCGGCCTGGTGAACACCCATACCCATCTCGAGCTGACCGGGCTGGAAGATCGGGCCCCGACGCCCGAGGCGCCGTTCCGCGACTGGATCCTCGCGATCCGGCGGCTCAAGCAGGCCCGAAGCCCCGAGGAATTCCTGGAGGCCGCCCGGCGCGGGGTGCGGGATTGCTGGGCCGCGGGCATGACCACCGTCGCGGACACCGGGGATTCCGGCGCCGTGGTGCACGCGCTCGCCGAGCTGGGCGGGAGCGGCGTCGTCTATCACGAGGTCTTCGGTCCCCACCCGGAGCAGGTGGAGGAGAGCTTCGCTGGTCTCCGTTCACGGGTGGCGGAGCTGGCCCCCTTCGCCGCCGGGCGGGTCCGGCTCGGCGTTTCTCCGCACGCGCCCTACACGGTGAGCGGCCCGCTCTACGCGCGGGTGGCCGGGTGGGCGGCCGCCGAGGGATTCCCGGTGGCGGTCCACCTGGCCGAATCGCGCGAAGAGACCGAGTTCGTAACCCGCGGTGCCGGTCCCTTTGCCGAAGCGTGGCGGTCGCGCGGCATTCCGCTGCTCGCCGACGCAGCCCACCACCCACCACCCACCACCCACTACTCACCAGTCGATTGGCTCGACGCCCACGGCATCCTGGGTCCTTCGACCCTCTGCATTCACGCGGTCGAGCTCGTTGGGCGGGACATCGCGCTCCTGGCGGAGCGCGGTGTGGCGATCGCCCACTGTCCGCTCTCCAACGACCGCCACGGCCACCGGGCGGCGCCGCTCGCCGCGCTCCGCGCCGCGGGGCTCCGGGTCGGCCTCGGCACCGACTCGGTCGCGAGCGTGGGCCGGCTCGACCTCCTCGGCGAGGCGCGGGCCGCCCGCGCGCTCGCGGGGCTCGGCGCGGAAGAGGCGCTCGCGCTCGGCACCCGGGAGGGCGCCCGCGCCCTGGGGCTCGAGCGGGAGATCGGGAGCCTCACCCCCGGCAAGTGGGGCGACGTCATCGCGGTTCACCCGGGGCGCGGCACGCCGGGCCCCGGGGCCGGAACGACCCCCGAAGCGCTCGCCGAGGCCGTGCTCTCTGCCGGGACCGGCGCCGTGACCGTCACCGTGCTGGGCGGCAGGGTGGTGCATCGGGCCGCCGTGCCGGCGGGTGCGGCTTGATCCCGTCGGCGGCTCCCGGTAGAATGCACTCAATTCCTGCGGGAGCTCTCCGGTGCGCTGCCTGGCGCTCAACGCGTCGTTCGAACCCCTGACCATGGTGCCCGTCAAGCGGGCGCTGCGGCTGGTCATAGACGGCAAGGCGGAGATCGTCGAGGCGGACGGGGAGGACCCTATAAGAAGTCAGCGGGTGGTTCTGCCCAAGCCCGCCATCATCCGCCTCGTCAAGTTCGTCCACGTCCCCCGCAAGTTCCGGCGCCAGGTCACCAACACCTTCCTGTTCGCGCGGGACGACTACCGGTGCCAGTACTGCCACCGGACGCTGGCGCAGCTGCGGCCCCGGGAGTGCCTGACCCGGGACCACCTGGTGCCGCTCAGCCGGGGCGGGGGCAACGAGTGGACCAACTGCGTGACGGCGTGCAGCAGCTGCAACACGAAGAAGGGCAACCGCCTGCCCAGCGAGTCCGGGATGCGTCCCCAGCATCCGCCGGTCGAGCCGCACTTCGTGCATCTGGCCTGGGCGGTACGCCGGCTCACCGCACCGCAGGCCAAGTACATCCGCTATTTCTACGGCGAGGCGGCCCTCCGCGCCATCCGCGGCTAGGCCGCCCGCTAGTGCCGTTCCAACCTGTTCTGCCCAGGGGCGCCGTGACGTGTTCCCACGGCCATCTGGTAACCATCTCAGTTCGGCATGTCAGGTCCGAATAGTTGGAACGGCACTAGCGCGGGCCTCCGATGCGGAACAGCTCGGACCGCGCTTCCAGGTTCTCCGACGGCAGCCCCGCCATCCCCAGCAGAAACCGCCGCAGGCTGTGCCCGATGGAGCCCCGCCCGGATCGGGGCGGCGGGTTCACCTGGCCCGCCAGGAAGCGCTCCAGCTCTTCCATGTCCTCGTCGGAGAGCGGGGTGATCCGGAGCGTCACGTCGTAGTAGAAGGTTCCGGTCCCGGTGGGGAGGGCGTCCACTTCGGTGGTTGTGCCCAGGGCCCGGCTGAGCTCGTCCCGGGTGGCGTAGCGGTGCTCCACCGGACCCGAGAGCAGAATCTGGGTCACCCGGTACTGGTCCTCGAGCGGCTCCCGCTGCACCACGGTGGACCATTCGGCGCTTCGCTGGAGCTCGTCCGGGCCGGCGCGGGAGCGCCAGATCTCGAGCCGGAAGCTGAGCCGGATCGGGAACGATTGCCCCAGCGCCTCGGACCAGCGGGAGTCGGTCAGCAGGTCGCGCACCGTGACCCGCGCCCGCCGCGCGCCGGTGACGTCGGCCTCGGGCGCCAGGCGCACGATCAGCGATACGCGCTGCGTCTGGGCTGCGGCGGGGCCGGCCTGGGCGAGTCCCAGAGCGAGGAGGAGGGCGGACGCGCGGCGCATCAGAATCGTCGCTGCAGCCGCACGGTGAAAGTGAGCGGAAGTCCGTCCGTGAAGGGTTGCGCGATGTAGAACCCGATCCCGCCGGCGTCGATGCCGAACCCGATGTCCGCCTTCCATTCCCGGAGCACCGGCAGCCGGTCGCGCGGAATCCTGCCGGGGCCCTCACCCGCCACCCACGCGGCCCCCGCATCGCCGAAGATCACGACATCGGGCTCCCGAATGGCGAAGATCCGCTGCAACGCGGTCAGGTAGGGATCGGCCGTCGGTACCGGGAGGCCCATCCGGGTCCGGGTGCGCACCTCGAGCTGGGTCGCGATCAGCCGATCGCAGAGCGCCGGATGGGCCGGGTCGGCGAGGCCGGCAGGGGCGCAGTTGGTGCGGCGGAATCCGTAGCCGGGCAGGAGGTCGGGCCCGCCCAGCGATAGCCGCCGCTGCACCGGGAGCGGATCGCCGGCGACCCAGCCCCCGGCCACCAGCCGGAGGGCGGCACGCACGGTCGGATTGAAGCGGGCGTAGCGGCGCGCGTCGAGCCACACCCGGCTGGATCGGTACCGGCCGGCTGGAATCGGATCCCGCACTTCGGGCGGGAGAGTCAGCGGGGCCGCGTCGTCGCTCTGACTCCGCTCCCACCATCCGTGGACCAGCCACCCCGAGGTGGGGCTCTCCGCGTCGTTCCGGGTATCCAGATCGAGGCCGACGCGCCAGCTCAGGTAGTGGCCGTCGTCCACCAGCGCATTGGGGCGCCAGGCCTCGTTGCGGAAGACGGACACCGGGTCGTTGGCCGGCACGCTTCGCTCCTCGTCCCGGCGGAGCGAGGCGCCCAGCGTCAACCCACCGCCCAGTTCGTAGGTGGACCAGCCCGAGACCCCGGTGGCCTGGTAGTAGTCGCGATAGTCGCGCTGGAAGAGCAGCGCCGACCAGCCGGTCTCCGACCGGGAGAGTGGCACTTCTTCGCTGGACGCGATGAGCCGGTAGGCATGGGTGCCGACCGCAAGCCGCCTCGATTCGCCGAACCGGAACTCCAGGCGTCCCGAGTAGCCGAAGCTGGCCCGGCGGTCGGTCCGATCCGGCGCGGTCCACCCGATTCCCCGGAGATCGAGCCTCCCCTCCACGTTCGGGAGGCCCTCTCGGACCACCGAGGGCCCGAAGACGATCGGGAGCCCCTCGACGCGGTTGTAGGTCCTCCCGGTCTCGACCGAAAGCGTCGTGCGGAACCGGCCAGCGGTGAGCCGGGCGCGCGCCGAGGCGAGATCACCCAGGCGGCGGGCCGGCTCCCGAACGGCCAGCAGGCCGGCGCCGGTCCGGTAGAGGAGCGCTGGCTGGGGAAACGACCGCCGCCTGCCGGCAAGGATTCCGCCCGGGCGGACCTGAATCCGACCGCCGACGACGAGCACGCTGCCGGTGACCGATCCGCCCGGATCCACGACCAGATCGCCATTGATCACCGTCACCCGGCCGACCAGCTCGCCGCTCACCCGCAGGTTTCCCCGGAAGACCGCCAGCGGGCCGGTGAAGCGGGTGCCCTCGGGGAAGAGGAGATTCCCGACCACCCGGGTGGTGAGCGAGTCGTTCCAGGCGCCGAGGACCTCGGCCAGCACGTCGGCCGGGAGCCGGGCGCCGGCCGTGGTGTCCGGCGCCCGCGCCTCCGGGCGGATCACCTGGACGCTGTCCTGCGCGGCCACGCGCGCCGCCATCACGCCGAGCCCGGCGAGCAGCAGCAGCCCCGCCCGCGCTCCACCGTTGACCGTCGACCGTCGACCGTTGACTGTCACAGTCCCAGCCTCTTCATCCGGCGGTAGAGATTGGCCCGGTCGGTCTGCAGCGCCCGCGCCGCCTCCGCGACGTTGCCCGACGCGCGCTTGAGGGCCGCACCGATGAGCGCACGCTCGTAGTCGTCGAGCACGTTGGAGAGCGAGCGGCCGCCCAGATCGGCGATGGAGTGGGTGGTGCCGGAGTCGGTGGTGACCGTCGGGGCCTCGAACCGGAGCGAGCCGGAGCGGGGCAGCACCTGGCGCACCAGTGCGGCATCCACCTCGGCGCCGCCCAGGATCGAGAGCCGCTCGACCACGTTGGCGAGCTCCCGCACGTTGCCCGGCCACTCGTAGGAGCCGAGCAGGGCGATCGCGTCGGCGGTGAACGCCGCCGGCTGATGGGGCCGTACCCGCTCGGCCAGGTGCATGACCAGGGCGGGGAGGTCCTCCAGCCGGTCCCTGAGCGGCGCGAGCTGGACCGGGAACACGTTGAGCCGGAAGTAGAGGTCCTCCCGGAAGCTGCCCGCGGCCACCGCCTGCTCCAGCCGCTGATTGGTCGCCGCGATCACCCGCACGTCCGCCCGCTGGACCCGCTCCGCGCCGAGCCGCTGGATCTCGCCGGTCTCCAGCACCCGGAGGAGCTTGGCCTGAGCCTCGAGGTTGAGGTCGCCCACCTCGTCGAGAAAGAGCGTTCCGCTGTCGGCCAGCTCGAAGCGGCCCAGCCGGCGGTCCACCGCGCCGGTGAAGGCGCCGCGTTCGTGGCCGAACATCTCCGATTCCACCAGGTCGCGGGGGATCGCGGCGCAGTTGACCGAGACGATCGGCCGCGCCGCGCGGTGGCTGGCGCGGTGGATCGCGTGGGCCACCAGCTCCTTTCCCGTGCCCGACTCGCCGAAGATCAGCACCCGGGCCTCGGTGGGCGCCACCTGGGCGATGAGGGCGCGGACTTCGTCCATCCTGCCGCTGGTTCCGACCAGGTCCGCGCGGGGGACCAGCTGCGAGCGGAGCGCCCGGTTCTCGGCGCGTGCGCGGGTCAGCTCGAGCCCGCTCCGGAGCGCCACCAGCACCGCTTCCGGGGTGAGCGGCTTTTCCAGGAACTGGAAGGCGCCGAGCTTGATCGCCTGGACCGCGTCGTTGAGCTGGGCCTTGCCGCTCATCATGACCACGAGTGTCGAGGGATCGCGCTCCCGGATCTGGCGCAGGGTCTCCAGGCCGTCCGGGCCGGGCGGCATCTGGAGGTCGAGGAGGATCGCGTCCGGGTGGAGCTGGTCGAGCGAGAGCAGCGCCGCGTTTCCGTGCGGCGCCTCCTCCGGCTCGAAGCCCTCCGCCTTGAGCAGCGCGGCGAGCATCCGGCGGATGTTGGCCTCGTCGTCCACGATCAGCACTCTCGGCTTCATTCGGTCCTCCGCCGCCGGTCGCCCACCCTGCGGTCCGGAAACGGTTAGAGGGGCTTCGGCGTCAGGCGATGCTCCCGGCTGATCGGCAGCCGGATCGTGAAGGTGGCGCCCCCGCCCGGCGTTTCGCTCACCTCGATGGTCCCGCGGTGAAGGTCAACCGCCTGTTTCACGATGGCGAGGCCGAGCCCGGTGCCTTCCGCCTTGCCGGTCACGTAGGGTTCGAAGATCGCGCTGCGCTGTTCCGGCGGGACGCCGGGACCGTGATCGGCGATTTCGAGCCGGGCACCGCCCAAGTCGGCCGAAACGGTCACCTCCAGGTCGCCCCTGGCGCCGCAGGCCTCGACCGCGTTCCGGAGCAGGTTGCTGAAGGCCCGGCGCAGCGGGTCATAGTGCCCCAGAATACGCGGGGCATCCGGCGCCAGCGTCAGCCGGTACCGCATCGTGTCGGGGAGCGAGGTGCGCAGCAGCTCACCCAGCAGTTCCCCCAGGTCCACGTCGGCCGCGGGGCCTTCGGGAAGCCGGCCCAGATTGGCGAAGTCGCGGGCGAGGTGCTCCAGCCGCCCGGTCTCCACCCGGAGAACCTCCAGCGCTTCCCGCTGCTGCGGAATCGCCGCCCGCTCCAGGTGCCCGATCGCGAAGCGCACCGGCGTGAGCGGGTTCTTCATTTCGTGCGCCACCTGGCGCGCCACCTCGCGGAACGCCCGCAGCCGCTCCGATTCGAGCTCGGCCAGGCGGGCCAGTTGCAGCGCGGCCGCCGTTTCCCGCAGCTCGGCTCGCAGCACCGCAAACTCCGGCGGGCCGCGGCGATGCTCTTCGGCCGGAAGCGACTCGTGCCGCCGGATCCGCTCCATGGAGCCGACCAGCTCGTCGATCGGGCGGCTCAGCTGCCGGGACAGTGAGCGGGTGAGCAGCACCGCCGCGTAGAGGAGCAGAAGGCCGAGCACGCCCATCACCAGGGCGATGGCGCCGGTCCGGTAGCGGCTATAGAAGTAACCTCGCCGTGAGAGGCTGAGCGAATTGTTGAGCTCCCGCACATGCGCCTGCATCGCGCGATGCTCGGCCGGGCTCAGCCGGGTGGTGTCGAGGGTCCGGAGCAGCTCCAAGCCGGTGGCCCGAACCGGTTCGAGCGCCGCCTGGCTGGAGCGGGCGGGATTGAACCGAAGGAGCGTTACCGCCCATCCCGTGATCACCAACGCCGAGGGCAGCGCGCCCAGAAGGATCAGAGCGAGCAGAATCCGGTGGCGGAATGACATCGGGGGACGGGCCACGGCGAATTATAGTTCGCCGTTCCGGCCCGCGGGGCGAGCCCCGGCCGCGGACGGAGCCGGTTGCTTTTTGCCCGTGGGGTACCCACACTTGCGCACCAGCTGTCGGCTCGGCTTGCCCGATCCAAGGCCGGATTGCCATCTTGATGTGGCATCGCTCCTTCACCGGCCGTCCCCGCGTACGTTCGACGCAGCGCCACGTCGTGATCCAGTCAACCGGGAGCGCCAATCGAGTGTCCGAGACCCCGATGCGCCGTATCCTCCGCGGCCTGCTGTTTCTCGGGTTGCTCGCCGCGGCCGACGCTCGCCGGCTGGCGGCGCAGAGTCTCACGTTGGGAAGCCTCCGGGGCACCGTGCAATCCACCGCGGGGGAACCGCTCTCCGGCGTGTCGGTGACCGTCGAGGGTCGCGCGGGCGCGGTGATCAAGTCGCTCGAGACGAACGCGAAGGGCGAGTTCCGGGCGCCGCTGCTCAAGCCGGGCAGCTACGCCGTGCTGGCCGAGCAGGTGGGGTATCAGCCGGTTCGCCTCTCCGGAATCGTCGTCGTCGCCGGCAGCACGACGACGCTGTCCGTGGACCTGGAGCGCCGCCCGCCGCCGATCGTCTCGGTGACCGAGCGCAGTTCCCCGGGGACCCACGCCGGGGGCTCCTCCGGCCCGGTCGTGACGGGTGGAACCCTCGAGGCCTTCGATCGTTCCCGCGATGCCACCGGCTCCGCCCGCGACGTCAGCACGCTGGTCGGCGCCGCTGACGGACGGGCGGGGCTCGCGATCGGCGCGGGCGGTCTCCCGGCATCCTTCAGCCGACTCTACGCCGATGGCGTCCTCGAGACCCTGCTCCGGCACCCGGGATCGCGCGCCGAGCCGGCCGGCTCGCCGCTCTTCCATCGCGACGCGCTCAACCAGATGCAGTTTCTCGGCGTCGCCGCCGACCTGGAGTGGCGCGGCACGCCGGGGACCATCGCGGCGCTGCAGACCAAGGGCGGCGGCCGGCGCATGAGCTTCGCGCCCTACGGCACCTTCGCGTCCGCCAAACTGGGCGGCAACTCGCTCGACAACTTCGGCGACAGCACCGCCTCGTCCTTCCAGGTCGGCGCCGTCCTGAGCGGCGCGATCATCCCGGACACCGTCCACCTCCTGGTGCGGGTGGACTATGCGTCGCTCGAGCAGCCGACCGCCGCGCCCTGGGTGAATGACTCCAGCCGGTACAACGGGGCGCCGGTATCCCTGCGCGAGACGCTCCCCAGGATCGGCACCGACAGCTTCAACACCGCGCTCGCACCCTACGCGTCCTCTCTGGTTCGTCGCTGGAAGGGCGGTGGCGGGGAGGGCCGGCTCGACTGGCAGATCGCGAAGAGCTCGGCGCTCCTCCTGCGGATGGGATACGCCACCTGGACCGAAGACGCGCCGCAGCTGGGCACCGATCTCTTCGGCGGCGCCGCCACGAGTCTCAAGGCGCGTGACCTCACCGCCGCGGCCGGCATCACGACCACCGGAACGGACCTCGCCAACGAGTTTCACGCCGGCTTCAGCGCCGCCCGGCGCGAATGGAAGCAGACCGGCTTCGCGGGCACCCTTCTCGCGGGGGATGCGGTCGCTCTCGGGTCCTCGCCGCTCTTCCCCGCGACCTTCGACACCAAGGCGGTGGACCTCTCCGACGCGCTCCAGTACTCCCGCGCCGGCCATCAGATCAAAGGCGGGCTCGCGTTCAACGCGCTGAAGTACGAGCAGGATTACCGCTTCGGCGCTCTCGGCCTGTTTTCCTTCGGTGATCTCGACCGCCTGGGGGCCGCGGAGGGCACTTTCTTCCAGACGGTTCGGACGCCCGGGCCGGTCAGCTTCACCGTGATCGAACCCGGCGTGTTCATCCAGGACACTTACGACCTCTGTCCCGACGTCCAGCTTATGGCCGGCGTCCGATACGAGAAGCAGGTCTTTCCGGCGAACAAGATCTCCGCTGATACCGGCTGGAGGAGCGCGTCCGGCATCGCCACCAATCATGTCCCGAAAGAGGGGCGCGGCATCTTTCCGCGGGGGGGGTTCGTGTGGGACGTGCAGCATCGGGGCGAGTGGGTCCTGCGGGGAAGCGGCGGACTCTACCATGGCGAGCTCGACCCGGCGCTGTTCGCGGAGGCGATGACGTTCGACGGCGACGCCACCGTGCGGCGCGGCCAGGGCGCCTTCCCGTCGTGGCCGGGGGTTCCGGCCGCCGCGCTCGCGCCGACGGCCGGGAAGCGGCTCACCCTCTTCTCCGACACCTACCGCGCCCCGCGTTCGGCGAAGTTCGATCTGGGGATCTCGCGCGCCGCCGCGAGCGGGATGACCGTGTTGCTCACCGGCAGCTACGGCCACAGCGATTATCTGCTCCGCCGGGTGGATCTCAATCGTCCAGCGGCGAGTGCGCGAACGACCCAGGAGGGGCGGCCGGTCTACGGCACCCTGGTCAAGCAGGGCGGACTGATCTCACCCGCTCCCAAGTCCAACCGCCGTTTCGACGACTTTGACCTGGTAAGCGCCCTGGCGCCTACGGGGTACGTGGATCACTACGAAGTGACGGCGCTGCTCGAGCGCCAGGTGACGCGCGGGGTCTCGATCAATGCGTCCTATACATACTCGAAGACCACCGACAATCTGGTCGGCAGCCTCCAGGCCGACCCGGCGGACCAGCTCGATCCGTTTCCCGAGGGCCTGCCGGGCGGAGGCGACTGGTCGGCGGGCCGGTCCGATCTGGACGTGCCCCATCGGGTCGCCGCCCGCGCCGAGTACACTTCGTCGGGCCGGACCCCGATGGTACTGGGCGCCCGGTGGCGCTGGCGCTCCGGGCTTCCCTATACGCCCGGGTTCAGGCCGGGCGTGGACCTGAACGGTGACGGCGCCGGCAACAACGATCCGGCGTACATCGACCAGGACGTCTCCGCCCTCTTCTCGGCCGCCGGTTGCTCCAGCGGGGCCGCCGGATCCTTCGCGCTCAGGAACAGCTGCCGGGAGAAGGGGGTGCAGGCCCTGGATCTGCGCCTCGCGATCGGGCTCCCCATGCGGCTCGGCGGAGGAGCCAGGCTCTGGGCGAGCGTGGACGCGTTCGGCCTCGTGAGCTCGGAAACCGGCGTCGTGGACCGCGCGGCGGTCCTGATCGACCCGAGCGGGTCCCTCGGCACCGGGACGGGCGGCACCGTCACCGTCCCTCTCATCCCCAACCCGAATTTCGGCAAACTGCTGAGCCGACGGGTCGAGCCGCGGCTACTGCGGTTCGGCCTCCGGGTGGAGTACTGATGCCGGCTATCGCCTCCTCCCCCCGCGCCCGGGCGGCCGCGGTCTGGCTCGCCGCCGGGCTCGCCGGCTGCAACAATGCGGGCGAATCCCTCGGCGTGACGATCCAGAAGACCAGCGCGGTCAGTGTCCTGGTGTACCTGGACCGCGACGGCTCCCACACGCCCAGCTCGCTTGATACCGCCTTCGCCGGGGCGCGGGTCGCGCTCCTGAATCATGGGTCGCAGGATACGCTCCGGACGGCGGCGACCGTTTCCACCGGCATCGCCCGGTTCGACGCCGTCCCGGTCGGCCAGTACACCATCGCAGTCGCCCCCTCGAGCATCGGGGATTCGATCCAGGTCGCAGCCATTGATTCAACCAATGTGCGGATCACCGCCGCCGACACCAATCGCGGCGTCATCGTCCGGCTCGCCTACCCCGAAGTGAGCATCCGGCAGGCGCGGGCGCTGCCGATCGGACGCCGGGTGTTCGTCCACGGCCTGATCCTGGCCGGCGTGCAGTCGTTCCGCGACACCACCTCCCACCTGGCCGACAGCTCGGGACAGATCCGGATGACCCGCGTTTCGCTTCGGGGAGGCCTGGCGGGCAACAACCCCGGCGATAGCGTGAGCGTCCTCGGCGGCACCTCGACCCGGGCCGGACAGCCCACCCTCGACCTCGCCGTGGTTTCGACCTTCGCCAATCGCCTGGCCCCGGTGCCCTTCGACGTGAGCACCGCGATCGCTGCGACCGCCGCCGGCGGTGTGCTGGACGCTGCGCTGGTGCGAGTCACCGGGGCCCGGATGAGCGACACGGCGACCGTCTCTCCCGATTTCGTGATTCACGCCAGCGACGGCAGCGGCACCCTGACGATCGTGATCGACCCGACACTGAACCTCTCCCGGACGCTCTTCAGGCCTGGAGATCGCATCACCACGCGCGGCGTGCTGGTGCCCGATGGCGCCGGCGGCTGGGTGCTGAAGCCCCGGTTCGGCGGCGATATCGTGCTCAACTAGCGGTGCGGCGCGCGCCGCCGGTCTGCACGACCGCCCGGAGATAGCCAAGACGACCGAGGCTGCCCAGGTGGTCACCAGCAGCGGCACGGAGCGCTCCGGCGGCCGATGTCAACCGGGCTCCCATGGCGTCCCGGAACGGTGGTGCTCTGCTGGAGCTCCGCTGTACCGGAAAGGACCGCCGCCCGAAGGAGACCGCAGGACCGGTCGCCCGGGAAATCGGGGCCGCCTGCAGTCTAACCTGAACGCTCACTGGAGAGTCTACCGTGTCGCAGTTGAGTTGCCTGGTCACCGGAGGTGCCGGCTTCATCGGCTCGCATCTGGCCGAGCGCCTGGTTCGCGAAGGTCATAGGGTTCGGGTAGTGGACAACCTGTCCACGGGTGACGAGCGCAACCTCGCTCACCTGCGGGGCGATCTGGAGTTCGCCCAGGCAGACCTGCGGGACCCCGAGGTCTGCGCCAGGGTCTGTCGCGGCGTCGAGGTGGTCTTCCATCTTGCCGCGCTGCCCAGCGTGCCGCGAAGCCTCGCCGACCCGATCGGATGTCACGAGCACAATGTCAACGCTACCGTGCAGCTCCTCCTCGCCGCTCGCGACGCGGGCGTGCGCCGGCTCATCTACAGCAGTTCGAGCTCGGTGTACGGCGACACGCCGACCCTCCCCAAGGTCGAAACCGTCGAGCCCCTCCCCAAATCCCCGTACGCCGCGGCCAAGCTCGCCGGGGAGCAGTACGTCCTGGCTTTTGCGCGCGCGGGAGTAATCGAGGGAGTCGCGCTCCGGTACTTCAACGTCTTCGGGCCGCGCCAGAGCCCGGCCTCCGCGTACGCCGCGGTCATCCCGGTCTTCCTCGCCGCCGCCGCCTCGGGCACGCCTGCCCCCCTGGATGGTGATGGCGGCCAGACCCGCGACTTCACCTACGTGGACAACGTCCTCGCCGCCAATCTCCTCGCCGGGGCGGCGCCGGCGGAGCGCGCCAGCGGCTGGGTGGTCAACGTGGGGGCGGGAGCCAGAACGTCGCTCCTGGAGTTACTCACGCTGCTCCGAGAGGTGACCGGGCGGGAGGTGCCGATCCAGGCCCGTCCGCCCCGGCCGGGCGACGTCCGCGACTCGCTGGCGGGGCTGGAACGGGCGCGGGAGCGACTCGGCTACCAACCCGGAATCTCGCTGCGGGAAGGATTAAAACGGACCTGGACCTGGTTTTTGACAGTAAGCAGAGAAGTGCAAGGCGCTTCGTAATGTGCATGCAAGGAATGTCATCTCTGTCGTTCCCGACATGATTATAGATAGCGCAACATTCATAACACACTATTCGATATGGAGTTATAGCCCAGGACAAACTGCGCATACTGTAACGGTTACGATCACTTCATAGGTATAGTTGTTGCACGCCCAGCCCTGCAGTCGTGGTGTCCGTGTTCAATAGTGACCCAAGAACTATCACCGACCCAGGGACTGCACAATGACCTTCCTCCATAAGCTTGCCCATCGCCTCGCCTCATGCCACGTTGCCGTCTTCGCGCTCGCCTTCGTCCTCGCCGGGTGCGGGCGAGATGAGCAGCGGGACTTCCTCGCACCGAGTTCCAGCACGCCTTCCACCGCTCCGAGTTTCAGCACGACTTCCACCACCAGCAGTTATGCCGGCAAGCTCTCCATCAACCCTCGTCAGGGCCAGGTGGGTCGGGACGTGAAGCTCCTCCTGGTGGGCTGGAGCTACCTGTCCAGCGGAGACAGCACCAAGCCGAAAGTCTCCTGGTCGACGTCCTCGGGTTCGACCATCTCGAGCGGGGGCCTGTTCCGCAGCACCAAGACGGGCATCTACATGGTTAAGGCGGTGCAGTCGCTCTCCGGTGGGATCAGGCTCCGGGACTCAGTGAAAGTGGTCGTGGGGGCCCTCCCCGGCGAGGTCATCACCCTCGATCCAGTAGGGCCGACGATCTCGAAAGGGGGCTCGCGCCGCTTTGCGGCCAAAGGCATCCTGACCGATGGGACCGTGATGACGCCGGTCGTCCAATGGAACGCCACCGGGGGGACGGTCGACACGGGGGGCGTCTACACGGCCGGGATCACGACCGGGACCTTTCAACTCGCGGCCACCCTCGACGGCTCGCTCACCGGAGCGACTCCGGTGACGGTGGTGTCGGCCGTACTTACCC
>DASYRI010000045.1:0-15414 GCA_036004545.1 Gemmatimonadales bacterium | reverse complement strand
CCGCCGCGCGCAGGACGGTCGGGGAGCCCTGGCGCAGGCGAAGGCGGCGGAGGAGACGTGGGAAGGCGGCCCCAGTCTGGCGGCCCCGACTCGCGACCGCTAGGTTGAGTGAGCTTCCCTCCCCCCAATTGTCGGAATCCCATGGACGTGCTCGCGCAGCTGAAGCAGGCCCTTTCGGACCGATACGCCATCGAGCGCGAGATCGGCGCCGGGGGCATGGCCACGGTCTACCTGGCGCGGGACCTCCGCCACGACCGCCCGGTGGCGCTCAAGCTCCTCAACCCGGAGCTGGGCGCCGTGCTCGGCGTTGAGCGATTCCTCGCCGAGATCAAGGTGACCGCCAACCTCCAGCATCCGAATCTCCTGCCTCTCTTCGACAGCGGCGAGGCGAACGGACACCTGTTCTACGTGATGCCGTTCGTCGAGGGAGAGTCCCTCCGCATGCGGCTGGAGCGCGAAAAGCAGCTCCCGATCGAGGACGCGCTCCGCATCGCCGTCGCCTGCGCCAACGCCCTCGAGTACGCGCACGGGCAGGGGGTGATCCACCGGGACTTGAAGCCCGAGAACATCCTGCTCCAGGCCGGGCAGCCGGTGGTGGCCGACTTCGGGATCGCCCTCGCGGTGAGCAAGGCCGGCGGCAACCGGATCACCCAAACCGGGCTCTCGCTTGGCACGCCACAGTACATGAGCCCGGAGCAGGCCACCGGCGACCGGGTGATTGACGGCCGGAGCGACATCTACTCGCTCGCGGCCGTGGCGTACGAGATGCTCACCGGCGAGCCGCCCCACATCGGCAACACCGCCCAGGCGATTATCGCGCGCCTCCTGACCGACAAGCCCCGCCCGGTCCGGAGCAGCCGGAGCGCGGTGCCCGAGCACGTCGAGGCGGCGATCGACCGGGCGCTTGAGAAGCTGCCGGCAGACCGGTTCGCCACTGCCCGCGAATTCGCGGAAGCGCTCCAGGGACGGGGCGCGACGCGGGCGACGATGGCCGACACGGTCGGCGTGCCAGCGGCGCCGGCGAGGGCATGGCGTGCCCGGCTCCACGACCCCGTAGTGCTCGGGCTTGCGGCCCTCGCGGTCGCCTCGCTCGGACTCGCGGCCGTCCTGCTACGTCGTCCGGCGGCCGGCGCGCCGCTTTCGACCGTCCGCTTCCTGTTCGGCGGCGGGGACAGCACGAGGGTCATCCAGAACTTCCCCTGGCCGGCGGCGATCTCGCCCGATGGGAGCATGCTGGTCTACGCGGTGGCGCGTCCCGGAGTGCCCAGCATGCTCTACCTGCGGCGGTCGAATCAGATCGACCCTCAGCCGATTCCCGGCACCGAGAACGGCTCCCAGCCGCTCTTCTCCCCGGACGGACAGTGGCTGGCATTCGAGGCCAACTCGAAGGAGAAGAAGGTCCGCCTCGACGGCAGCGCGCCGGTGACGATCGCAGCCGGCGGATCGAACAATGGCGCCGACTGGACGTCCCGGGGCGAGCTGATCTTGGGCTCCACCGGCGAGAACCGCGGCCTCTCCCGGGTGAGCGTGGCGGGCGGCGAGCTCGCGGCGATCACCCAGCCGGATACGGCCAAGGGGGACACCGATCACCTCTGGCCGATCGCGACCGCGGACGGCCGCACGATCGTGTTCGTGATCTGGAGCGGCGCCCTTGCGACCGCCCGGCTCGCCATCACCTCGCTCGACGATCCGAAAGTTCTCCCGCTCGGCCTCAAAGGGATCCGTCCCCTCGCGGTTCTGGATGGCAACCTGGTTTACCTCCAGTCCGACGGGGCGGTCATGGCGGTGCCCCTCGATGCCGGTGGCAGGAAGGTCACCGGTCAGCCGGTGCCGGTGCTCGACCCGGTGCCGGTGCTGGCCGGCAACAACGGGAATTCCGACATCTTCCTGTCGCGCGGCGGCGCGCTGGTTTCGGCGGCCGGGAGCCACGTGGCGAGGCTCGTCTGGCAGTCGAGCGATGGAAAGACCGAGCCGATCGGGGCCGAGGCGCGCGACTTCCAGCGGCCGAGGCTCTCGCCCGACGGCAAGCGGATCGCGGTGCTCGTTGCGGAGGGCCCCCGGAAGGACATCTGGGTCCACGACCTCACGACGGGCACGCTGTCGCGGCTCACCAACGTCGAGACGGTCACCTCGGTGGAGTGGACCGCCGACGGGAAGCGGGTGGTCTACTCCGCCGCCAACCAGGAGATGCGCGGCGTGATCTGGGCCCAGTCGGTCGACGTCGCTTCGGCGCCGGTGGAGCTCGCCCGTGTTTCCGGTCTCACCCCTGACGTCGTCCCCGCCCCCGATGGGCGGTCCCTGCTCGCGACCAATCTCGCGACCAGCGGGTGGGATGTGCTCCGGATCTCGCTCGATTCGCCCCGGACGACGGTCCCGTTCGCCTTTTCGGCGGCGAACGAGACCGGTCCGCGCATTTCGCCGGACGGCCACTGGACCGCGCTCGTGAGCGCCGAGTCGGGGCGGAACGAGGTGTACGTCCGCTCCTACCCCGAGCCGACGGCGAAGATCCAGATCTCGACGGGCGGCGGCGGAGGGCCGGTGTGGTCCGCGGATGGGGCTCGACTGTACTACCGGACGGGGAACGCGATCATGGTGGCCCGGCTCAAGACCGGCGCGGCGGTGCAGGTGATGGGGAGGGATACCGCGTTCCGCCAGCTGGTGACCCAGCAAGCGGCGCTGGGCGCCGCCGCGTTCGACGTGGCGCGGGACGGCTCGAAACTCGTCGTGCCGGCGGACCTGCGAAATACCTACGAGCTGATCGTGGTGCCGAACTGGATCGGGGAGTTCAGGCAGCGCATGGCCGCTAGTAGGAGGTAGGAGGTAGCGAGGAGCGAGAATCCAGGAGGTAGCGAGTCGCGAGAAGCGAGGAGGGGGAGTGGGGCGGCCCTGCTCGCTCCTCGCTACCTCCTAGGTCCTTTCCAGAATAGTGGCGAATCCCTGGCCAACACCCACACACATCGTGCAGAGCGCGTAGCGCCCGCCGGTCTCCTCGAGCTCCCGCATCGCGGTCAGCAGCAGCCGGGCCCCGCTCATGCCGAGCGGATGGCCGAGCGCGATGGCGCCGCCGTTCGGGTTCACCCGCGGGTCGTCGTCCGCGAGGCCGAGCTGCCGGGTGCAGGCGAGGACCTGGGCGGCGAACGCCTCGTTGAGCTCGATCACGCTCATGTCCGCGAGCGAGAGCCCCGCCATCGCGAGCGCCTTCTCGGTCGCGGGCACCGGGCCGATCCCCATGACCCGCGGCTCGACCCCGGCCGCCGCCACCGCGACGACCCGCGCCTTCGGCGTGAGGCCAAGCTCCTCCACGCCCGCCTCGGACGCCACCAGCAGCGCGCACGCCCCGTCGTTGAGTCCGCTCGAGTTCCCCGCGGTGACCGAGCCCTTCCCGTCGGTCCGGAAGGCCGGCTTGAGCTTCGCCAGCACCTCGGGCGTCGTGTCGGGCCGGATGAACTCGTCCTCGCAGAAGCTCCCCGGCGCCTGCCCCTTCCCGGCCGGCGGCAGCGGCACCGCCGCGATCTCCTTCGCGAATCGCCCGCGCGCCCGCGCCGCGGCGGCCTTCCGGTGCGACGCCGCGGCGAACCGGTCCTGGTCCTCCCGCGACACGCCGCACCGCTCGGCGACGTTCTCCGCGGTCTGGCCCATCGAGTCGATCCCGTACCGCTCCTTCATCCTCGGATTGACGAAGCGCCAGCCCAGACTGGTGTCGAAGAGCTCCTGGCTCCGTCCGAACGGCTGGGCCGCCTTGGAGAGCGCGTAGGGCGCGCGGGTCATCTGCTCCACCCCGCCGGCCACGTAGAGGTCGCCTTCGCCCAGGCGGGCGCCGCGCGCGGCGATCGCCACCGCGCTCATCCCCGATGCGCAGAGCCGGTTCACCGTCTCGCCGGGCACGCTCGGCGGGAGGCCGGCGACGAGCAACGCCATCCGCGCGACATTGCGATTGTCCTCTCCCGCCTGGTTAGCGCAGCCCATCACCACGTCGGTGATCCGCGCCGGATCGAGCCCGGGATGCCGCTCGAGCAGCTTCGCGATGGCGTGCGCGGCCAGGTCGTCGGCGCGGATGCCGGAGAGCGAGCCCCCCAGACTCCCGATCGGAGTGCGGACGCCGTCAATGAGCAATGCGTTGGGCATGGCAGAGAATCCCGCGGTCGCTTTGTCCGAACCCCAGGAGCGGTGCTAATTTAGTGCGCTTCCGCCCGGATCGGCACCGCATGACCGTTTCGAGCATTCTCTTCGAGCCCGTCCAGGGCGTGGGACGGATCACGCTCAACCGCCCCGAGGTGCTCAACAGCGTCGATGCGGCGATGTCGGGAAGGCTCCGGGAGGTCCTCGCCCAGGCGGCACGGGACTCGTCCATCCGGGCGGTGTACCTGACCGGCGCCGGCCGGGCGTTCTGCGCCGGCCAGGACCTGGCCGAGGCGGCGCCGAAGGACGGGAAGCCGCTGGAAGACTTCGCCGCCCACGTGCGCGCGGTGTACAACCCGCTGGTGCTGGCGCTCCGCCGGCTGCCGAAGCCGGTGGTGTGCGGGGTGAACGGCGTGGCGGCCGGCGCGGGCGCGAATCTCGCTTTCGCGTGCGACATCGTGGTGGCCGTGGAGGAGGCGTCGTTCCTCCAGGCATTCATCCGGATCGGGCTGGTGCCGGATACCGGCGGCACCTTCTTTCTGCCGCGCCTCGCGGGCACGGCGCAGGCCACGGCGCTCATGATGCTGGGGGAGAAGCTCCCGGCCCGGCGCGCGCAGGAGCTCGGCGTGATCTACAAGGTCTGCCCGGCGGACGGCCTCGAGGCGGCGGGGTTCGGGCTCGCCGCCGAGCTTGCCACCCAGCCTACCGGCGCGCTCGGGTTCATCAAGGAAATGCTCAACGCCAGTTCGGCGAGCTCGCTCGAAGCGCAGCTCGAGATGGAGGCCGAATACCAGGGCCTCGCGGGCCGGAGCGCCGACTACGCCGAAGGCGTCAAGGCGTTCCTCGAGAAGCGGAAGCCCGTCTTCGGCGGCCGGTGACGTGAGCGCCCCTTCCGGCATTCCCTCCGCCCGGCCATCCACGCTGGGCCCCGACGCGACCGTCGGCGTGCTGGGCGCCGGCGCCATGGGGAGCGGCATCGCCCAGGTGGCCGCGGCGGCCGGACACCGCGTGCTGGTGACCGACGCGCGCTCCGAGGCGCTCGAGCACGCGAAGGCCGGGGTCGAGAAGCGGCTGGCGCGCGAGGTGGAGAAGGGCCGGCTCGACGCCGCCGCGGCCGGCCGCCTGGCGGAGCGCATCAGCTGGGCCCCGGGCGCGGCGGGCGAGCTGGTCATCTTCCGGCACTGCGGCCTGGTCATCGAGGCGATCGTCGAGGACCTCCGCGCCAAGCAGGAGGCCTTCCGCGGGCTGGAGGAGATCGTTCCGGACGACTGCGTGCTCGCGACCAACACCTCCTCGCTCTCGATCACCGCCATCGCCGCCGCGTGCCGGAAGCCCGAGCGGGTGATCGGCGCGCACTTCTTCAATCCGGCGCCGGTGCTCCCGCTGGTCGAGATCGTGCCGGGACTCACCACCGGACCCGGCATCGCCGCGGCCACCCGCGCCCTGATGAATGCGTGGGGCAGGACCACCGTGCTCGCCGCCGATACGCCCGGCTTCATCGTCAACCGGATCGCCCGGCCGTTCTACGGCGAGGCGCTCCGCCTGTACGAGGAGGGCATCGCGGACCGGTCCACCATCGACTGGGCGATGACGGAGCTGGGCGGCTTCCGGATGGGGCCGTTCGACCTGATGGATCTGGTCGGGAACGACGTGAACCTCGCCGTCTCCCGCTCGATCTTCGAAGGGCTCCAGTACGACCCCCGCTACAAGCCCTCCGTCACCCAGCAACGGCTGGTCGAGGCGGGCTTCCTCGGCCGGAAGAGCGGGCGCGGGCATTACGACTATCGGAACGGGCGGGGGACCCCGAAGCCGGAGCCGCGCAGGGACCCGGCCACCGGAGGCGCGATCCTCGACCGGATCCTCGCAATGCTGGTCAACGAGGCGGCCGACGCGCTCTTCTGGCGGATCGCGAGCCGCGACGACATTGACCTAGCGCTGACCAGGGGCGTCAACTATCCGAAGGGCCTGCTCCGCTGGGGCGACGAGATCGGCCTCGCCCGGATCCTGGCGCGGCTCGAGCGGCTGCGGGAGGAATACGGAGAGGAGCGCTACCGGCCGAGTCCCCTGCTCCGCCGCATGGCGCAGGCCGGCGAGCGGTTCTGGCCGTGAGCGACGCCCAGCGCCGGGCCGAGCTGATCGTGAAAGGGATGCTCGCGAAGGACGAGCTCAGCCGCTGGCTCGGCCTCGAGGTGGTGGAGCTCCGGCCGGGGCGGTGCGTCTGCCGCATGACGGTGCGGGACGAGATGGTGAACGGCTTCGGGGTGGCGCACGGCGCCATCGTCTTCGCGCTCGCGGACAGCGCGCTCGCCTTCGCCTGCAACACCCAGGGGAGGATCGCGATGAGCATCGAGAACGGGGTGAGCTACCCGGCCCCGGTGCATCCGGGCGACGAGCTCACCGCGCTGGTCGAGGAGGAGCGCGCCACCGGGCGGCTCGGTTTCTACAGCGGCCGGGTGCTCAATCAGCGCGGCGAGGTGGTCGCGCTCTTCCGCGGCACCGTCTACAAAACCCAGCAGGAGCATCCGGTCGCGTGAGACCCTCCTCCCGCTCCCCCAGGACCCCCGCCGGCGCTCCCCCCCCCGCATCGCGGGCGGTGTCCCTCCCCTCGCCGATCCACTGGGGCCGGGTCCTCCACCTGGCGCTGGTCTCCCGCTTCCTCGACGACACCGAGGAGCAGCGGCTGGTGCCGGAGAAGAAGGTGCTCTACCAGTTTTCCGCGCGCGGGCACGAGGTGGCGCAGATCATCCTGGCCCAGCACCTCACCCACCCCCACGACGCGGCGGGCGCGTACTACCGCTCCCGGCCGCTGCTGCTCGCGCTTGGCCTCACGGTGGCGGACGCGTTCGCGGGGCCGATGGGGAAGTCCGGCGGGCTGAGCGACGGCCGGGACATCGGGGTCGTCTTCAACCTCCCGAACGATCCGGGGCCCGTGGTGCTGCCGATGTCCGGCGACGTCGGCTCGCAGTTCACCCCGGCGGCCGGCTGGGCGCAGGGGATCGTCTACCGTCGCGAGGTTCTGGGCGAGGCCGCGTACGCCGGCGCGATCGCCTGCGTGTCGGGCGGCGAGGCGTCGGTCGCGACCAACGGCTTCTGGTCCTCGCTCACCCTCGCGACCACGCTCCGGCTCCCGATGCTCTTCTACATCGAGGACAACGGCTACGGGATCTCGGTGCCGGGGGCGCTCCAGACGCCGGGCGGCAACGTCGCGGCGAACCTCGCCGGGTTCACGAACCTTTTCGTCAGGGACGGCGACGGCACCAGCCCCGGGGACGCGGCGCGGCTCATCGCGGAGTGCGTGGCCCACGCGCGCTCGGGCGAAGGCCCCGCGCTGCTCCGGCTCTCGGTGCCGAGGCTCTCGGGCCACTCCGGCCAGGACACCCAGACCTACAAGAGCCCGGAGCTGCTCGAGCGGGAGCGACAGAGCGATCCCCTGCCCCGGCTCTACGCCTTCCTCCGGGACGGCATGTTGTCCGAGGCGGAGATCCGCGAAGTGGAGAGCGCCGCGCGCCGGGAGGCGGAAGCGGGGCTCGCGGAGGCGCTGGCGCGGCCCGAGCCGGACGTCACGACGGTGACGCGCCATGGGGTGACCGAGACCGACGCCCGCGGGCGGCCGGTGCTCCAGCGGCGGGGCGGCCTGATGCCGTCGGGACACGACTTCCCGCCGTCGAGCGAATCGCCAACGCCCCAGGGCCCCCGCATCAACATGCTCACCGCCATCCGGCGCACGCTCGAGACCGAGCTCAGGACCAACCCGAAGGCGCTGCTCTTCGGGGAGGACGTGGGCAGGAAGGGCGGGGTCCACGCCGCCACTCTTGGCCTCCAGGAGACGTTCGGCGAGCGGCGGGTGTTCGACACCTCGCTCTCGGAGGAGGGGATCATCGGGCGCGCGGTGGGGCTGGCGCTGTGCGGGCTCCTGCCGCTCCCCGAGATCCAGTTCCGCAAGTACGCCGACCCCGCGACTGAGCAGCTCAACAACTGCGGCACCTTGCGCTGGCGCACCGACAACCGGTGGGCGGCGCCGATCGTGGTGCGGATGCCGGGCGGCTACGCGCCCAGGTGCGGCGATCCGTGGCACAGCGTCTGTGGCGAGACCCTCTGGGCCCACGCGGTGGGGTGGCGGGTGGCGATCCCCTCCAACGCGGAGGACGCGGTGGGCCTCCTCCGCACAGCGATGCGGGGCAACGATCCGACCATCTTCTTCGAGCACCGGGCGCTGCTCGACGGCGCCTGGGCCCGCCGGCCCTATCCGGGCGACGGGTTCGTGGTGCCGTTCGGGAGGGCGCGGGTCCTTTCCGCCGGCGACCGGCTCACCGTGGTGACCTGGGGCGCGATGGTGGAACGCTGCGAGGAGGCGGCGAAGCAGTCGGCCCGGTCGGTCGAGCTGCTCGACCTCCGCACCATCGCCCCATGGGACCAGGAGGCGGTGCTCGCCTCGGTGCGGAAGACCCGGCGGTGCCTGATTGTGCACGAGGACACCCTCACCGCCGGGTTCGGCGCCGAGGTGGCCGCGACCATCGCCGAAGCAGCGTTTCTCTCGCTCGACGCGCCGATCGCGCGGCTGGCGATTCCCGACGTGCCCACGCCGTACAACGTGGCGCTCATGAACGCCGTACTACCGCAGGTGGAGGAGATCACCCGGCGGATGGTCGAGCTGGTCGAGTTCTAGCGGAGCACCGAATGCCCCAATTCACCGACATCGTCCTGCCCTCCGACCAGTCCGAGGGCACCAGCCACACCGTCGGGAAGTGGTTCAAGGCGGTGGGTGACACGGTGCACCGGGACGATCCGCTGCTCGAGATCGTCACCGACAAGGTGACGGTCGAGATCGCGGCCCCGGCCGACGGGGTGCTGGCGGAGATCGTGAGGCCGGAGGGCGAAAGCGTGGAGGAGGGCGCGGTGCTGGGACGGCTCGCGGCCGGTGCCGCCGCGGGCACGAGCAGCCCCGGGCGAACCGCCCCAGCCGCCTCGGCGGGACCCGGGCCCGCTCGGCCGTCCGGCCGTCCCCCCACCCCCGCCGAGGCGCACAGCGAGCTGAGTCCCGCCGTCCGCCGGCTGCTCAAGGAGCACGGTCTCGACCCGGCAAAGGTCGCCGGCACCGGACGCGGCGGGCGGATCACCGTGCAGGACGTGGAGGGATACCTGGAGGGAGCCAGGGAGCCAGGGAGTCAGGGAGCCGGCGCCGCCCAGGCTGCCGCAACGGCCGCGGGGCGAAACCGGATGGTGCCGCACACCGTCATGCGCAGGAGCATCGCCAAGCACATGGTCCAGAGCGTGCAGGCGGCGCCGCACGTGACCGCGGTGTTCGAGGCGGATCTTACCGCGGTCGCGGCGCACCGCGAGGCGAACCAGGCGGCGCTGGCCGCAGAGGGCGTGCATCTCACCTACACGGCGTACATCGTGCGCGCCTGCGTGCCCGCGCTGCGCGCCGTTCCCGAAGCCAACGCGCAGTGGCACGACGAGGGGCTCGAGATCTTCGACGACTTGAACATCGGCATCGCGACCGCGCTCGAGCCGGACGGGCTGATCGTGCCGGTGCTGCACCGGGCGCAGGACCTCGATCTGCCGGAAACCGCGCGGCGTCTCCAGGACCTCACCACCCGTGCCCGGGCCGGCAAGCTCGCGCCGGGCGACGTGCACGGCGGCACCTTCACCATCTCGAACCACGGGGTGAGCGGCTCGCTGCTGGCGGCGCCGATCGTCATCGTCCAGCCGCAGTCGGCCATTCTGGGCGTGGGGAAGATCGAGTCCAGGGTCAAGGTAGGCGCGGCGGGCGGGTTCGAGGCCCGGCCGATGGCGTTCGTGACCCTGACCATCGATCACCGGGTGCTCGACGGATTTCGGGCCAACGTTTTTCTCGGCAAATGGGTGGAGGCCATCGAACGATGGGCGTGACGACTGTCCCCGCGGTATCCGGGCTCACCGCACCGAATGTCCCCAGCGCCGAGGCGCTCCGCACCCCGGCCCTGGTCATCGATCTCGACCGGGTGGAGCGGAACATCGGCGCGACCCTCGGCCTGCTCGACGGCGAGGCCGACCGCTGGCGCCCCCATCTCAAGACCGCCAAGCTCGCTTTCACCATGGGGCGCCTCGTGGCGCGCGGGGTGCGCCGAGCCAAGTGCGCCACGACGCTGGAGCTGGAAACGGCGTGCAAGGCGGGCCTCACCGACGTGGTGCTGGCCCATGCGGCGCATGGTCCGCACGTCGAGTCGGTCCGCCGGATCGCCGGGGAGCACCCCGGTACCACGATCTCCACGCTGGTCGAGGATGCCGCCATGGTGGCGCCGTGGCGCGGCGCGAACATTTCACTCTTCATAGATCTCAATTCCGGGATGGACCGCACCGGGATGCCCCTCGATCGCCACGACGACGTCCTCGCGCTCGCGCTGGCGATCCGCGAGGCCGGTCTCCGGTTCGCCGGCCTCCACCTGTACGACGGCCACGCCGCGTCCTTCGCCGAATCCGAGCGGGCGAGCCGGGTGCACCAGGGGTACGACCGGCTGCTGGCGCTGGTCGAGCGCTTCCGCTCGGCGGGCATCGAGGTGCCCGAGGTGGTGACCGCGGGGACGCCGGCCTTTCCCCACGCGGTGGGGTACTCGCGCCTGCGGGACGCGGGCATCGCGCACCGCCTCTCGCCCGGCACGGTGGTATACAACGACGCGAAGAGCCTGGAGCAGCTTCCGCTCGATGCGGGTTATGCCCCGGCGGTATTCGTCCTGGGCCGGGTGGTGAGCCACCCGCTGGCCACCCGGTTCACCTGTGATGCCGGCCACAAGACCGTCTCCGCCGACGCCGGCGATCCGACCTGTGCCGTGGTCGGGCACCCCGAGTACACACCCCGTCACCCCAGCGAGGAGCACCTGCCGGTGGATGTTCCGGCGGGCACGCGCCTCCCGCCCCGCGGCGAGCTGCTCTGGCTGGTGCCGATGCACGTCTGCCCCACGGTGAATAACTTCGACCACGCGGTGATCGTCTCGGGGGGCGCGGTAGAGGGAGTGGAGCGGGTGACGGCGCGGGGGCGGCATGCGCCGATGACGAATTGACGCGCGGATCCGCCGCAGGCGTGTCGAAACATCAGGCCTCGGGCTCCGCCTGCCGCCACGTCCCACTGCATCTCTATGCCCTCCACCAGTTGGGCCCCGGCACGGCGGTTGCTACAGAGGGCCGTCACCACATGGGATGGAGGCGGTCCATGCCACACGCTCGGTTGGCGCTTACTGCGATCCTGATCGGTTTCCTCTTGCCGGCCCCCGGCGAACCATTGGGCTCCGGGGAGGGCAGCTCCCGCGAAGCGGCCCGGCTCCGCCGTCACTTCGCCTCCGTGGAGGGCGAGCTTCTGGCGCGGGACGTCTCGGGCCTCACGCCCGCGCAGCGCGCCGCGCGCGGCGAGCTCGTGCGGCTCCTCCACGGGTACGCCGCGCGGGGAGCGTTCCCGCGGAACGACGATTTCCCGGGGTTGTGGGTGCCCTACTTCCGCGACCGCCACGGGAACCTGTGCGCCATGGCCTTCCTCATCGCCGCCACGGGGCGCGGCGACATCGTGGATCACGTGGCACGGACGCTCAACAACGCCTACGTGCCGGAGCTGGTGGACGAGCCCGGGCTGGCTGCATGGCTCCGGGATCACGGCCTCACGGTTGAGGAGGCCGCGCGAATCCAACCCGAGTACGGCGGCCCGCAGCCGCAGCCTCAGCAGCCGCAGCCTCAGCAGAAGGAGGCGGTGACCGCGGGTTACGCCGGCGCCACGGGAGGGGCAACCGCTCTGGTGGGAACTTCGCTGCTGTTCAACCTCCGCTCACTCGACAAGGTCACCCGACATCGGGGACTCGGCGCGTTCGGCATCGCCGCTGGAGGGCTCTCGATCGGCTTGGGGGTTTCCATGCTGGGCGACTACAGGAGGCCCGGGGACGCCCTGGGGATCTGGAACATCGGCGTGGGTTCGGTCGCGGCCATCCTGGGGGCGCGGGCGCTGTTCGGGCGGCGGAACATCCCGGTCACCGCGGCGAGCGCCGAGGCCCGCTTCACGATTATTCCGGTTGCCGCGCCGGGGCGCGCATCGCGGCTGGGAGTGGCGGCCCGGCTGCGGCTCTGAGGAGGGAGCTGGTTCGGCGCTTGACCCCCGCTTGACCCCTCCCGCCGATCGTTCCGCCGTCTTTCACAGCGGGACGATCCCATGCGCTACCACCGGCAGCCGTTCCCGATCGCGCTCCTCCTCGTCTCGGCGGCCTGCACCGTCCTTCCCGACGGAGCGGGCGTCCCTGCACCGGTCGAGACCCTCTTGCGGGTGACCGTCTTCGCCTCCTGCCTGTCGGAGTCCGACTGTGGGGGGGCGCCGATCTCCGCCCGGCGCGCAGGGCCGCTGGTCTTCGCCGACCGGGACTCGCTCGTCATGACCGACCTCAAGGGGCGAGCCCGCGTGGCCATCAGGCCGGGCCCGGGCACGCTCCTCGACGTCTACCGCGGCCAGCGGCGCACGGCCGGCGCTGTAGCGAAGGGAGCGGGCCGGGGCCTCGTCGCCGGGATCGCCATGGGAGTGGGCGAGGCGCTGGTGACCAAGGGGCTGGGCGAGATCGTGGGCGGGGACTGGGGGAAGCTGGACCTGGGCGATCTGCTCAGGACCGGTGTCGTGATCGGCGGGGCCGGCGGGGTAGGGGCCGGCGCGTTCCAGGGCGCCCGCGAAGGAGAGGTGGTGTGGGAGCGGGTCACCCTGCTCCAGCTTCGCCAGCAGCTCTGCCACTGCCCCACCCCGGACCAGCCGAAGGCCGAACCCGCGGTGCCTTTGATTCCGGGCCGCTAGAACGCCTTGAAATGCTCGAACGGCTGGCGGCAGGCGTGACAGACGTGGAGGGACTTGCAGGCGGTGGCGCCGAACTCGCTGGTGAGCGAGGTGTTCGGCGAGCCGCAGAAGGGACAGGAAACGCTCCGGACCACCGGGCCGAGCGGCACCAGCTGCTCGGCCGTCACCTGGCCCGGCGGCGCGATGCCGTAGGCCCGGAGCTTCTCCCGCGCCGCGTCGGAGATCCAGTCGGTGGTCCAGGCCGGCGCGTACACCGTCCTTACCTCTACCGCGCGGAAGCCGCCGGCCCGGAGCGCGGCGACGATCTCCTCCTCGATCACCTGCATCGCCGGACAGCCGCTGTAGGTGGGGGTGACCGTGATGGTGGCCGCCTGGCCGGCGCCGTCCACTTCGACGCCGCGCACGATGCCCAGCTCCACCACCGACAGGACGGGCACCTCGGGGTCTTTCACCGATTCCAGGAGCGCAAGCGCATCGGGACCCGTCAGCGGAGGCAGTTCCCGTTGACCGTTGACTGTTGTCTGTTGACGCTTTTCTACCATTTCGCCCCCGGATGGCTCCGCGCCACGATCTGCATCTCTGCGAGCATGTGGCCCAGGTGCTCGGTGTGGCGGCCGGCGCGCCCGCCGGTCATCCGCATCGGCCCCCTGGGCAGCGTGAGCGTCGCGCGGGAGATGACCTCCTTCGCCATCGCATCCCACAACGCCCGGAGCGGATCCAGGTCCGGCACGACCCCGTCGGCGCGAAGCGTGGCATCCACTCCGTCCTGGTACCAGAGCTCGCCGGTCCAGGGCCAGAGCTCATCGAGCGCCGCCTGCATCCGCGCGTGGCTCTCCCCGGTGCCGTCGCCCAGGCGGAGGACCCACTCGCTGGAGTGGCGAAGGTGGTAGCGGTTCTCCTTGTGCGCCTTGGCGGCGATGGCGGCGAGCCCGGCGTGGGTCGAGCGCGAGAGCGCCTCGAGGAGGTGAAAACTCCAGGCGTCGAAGAGGAACTGACGCATCGTGGTGAAGCCGAAGTCGCCCCTCGGAAGCTCGACCAGCTGAAGGTTCCGGAACTGATTCTCGTCCCGCCAGTAGGCCAATGCATCCTCGTCGCGTCCGCTTCCCTCCACCTGGCCCGCCAGGCGCAGGAAGAGCGTCGCCTGGCCCAGCAGGTCGAGCGAGAGGTTGGCGGTGGCGATGTCCTCCTCGAGGATCGGCCCGTGGCCGCACCATTCGCTCAACCGGTGGCCGAGCACCAGGCGGTCGTCGCCGAGGCGGAGGAGATACTCGAAGAGGGGCGGGGTCATTTCTCTCAGGAGGTAGCGAGTAGCGAGAAGGGAGAAGGGGAGGGCCGTTCCCTCCTCGCTTCTCGCTACTCGCTGCGTCCTGTCTCGCTACTCGCTCCCTCCTCCGCGTGGGACTTTGTAGAACTGCGGATGCCGGTACGGCTTGTCGTTGCCGGGGTCGAAGAACGGCCCGCGGTCCTCCGGGCTCGAGGCGGTGATCGCCGAGCTCTGGACCACCCAGATGCTCACCGCCTCGCCGCGGCGGGCGTAGGTGTCCCGTGCGTTCTGGAGCGCCATTTCCGCATCCGGGGCGTGCACGCTGCCGGCATGCTGGTGGGGCTCACCGCCGGGGGGCTGGGTGAAGACCTCCCAGAGGGGCCACTGGTCCGAGCTCGGTGCGGTCATCACGCCGCATTCCTGTCCGTCCCGCCGTGCTTGGCCGCGTACACCTCCGCGGCGGCACGGACCCACGCCCCCTCGGCGTGCGCCTGCCGGCGCGCGGCGAGCCGCTCCCGGTTGCAGGGCCCGTTGCCGCCGATGACCTGGTAGAACTCGTCCCACTGGATCGGCCCGATCTCCCAGTGCTTCGTTCCGGCATTGTACTCGAGGGCGGGATCGGGGAGCGTGAGCCCGATCGCCTGCGCCTGCGGCACCGTGAGGTCCACGAACCGCTGGCGGAGCTCGTCGTTCCCCTTCTGCTTCACCCGCCAGCGGAGCAGGTCCGCGCTGTTGGGCGAGTCCTTGTCGCTGGGCCCGAACATCATGAGCGAGGGCCACCACCACCGGTTCACCGCGTCCTGCGCCATCGCCTTCTGCGCGGGGGTGCCCGCCGAGAGCGTGGCGAGGATCTCGTAGCCCTGGCGCTTGTGGAAGTTCTCCTCCTTGCAGATCCGGACCATGGCGCGGGCGTAGGGCCCGTACGATGCCTTGGCGAGCATCGTCTGGTTGACGATGGCGGCGCCGTCCACCAGCCAGCCGATCGCCCCCATATCGGCCCAGGCGAGCGTGGGATAATTGAAGATGCTGGAGTACTTGGCGGTGCCCGCGAGGAGCTGGTCCAGCAGCTCGGCGCGGTCAACGCCCAGGGTCTCGGTGCCGCAGTAGATATAGAGCCCGTGGCCGGCTTCGTCCTGCACCTTCGCGAGCAGCGCGACCTTCCGCCGCAAGCACGGCGCGCGGGTGATCCAGTTACCCTCGGGCAGCATGCCCACCACCTCGGAGTGCGCGTGCTGCG
>DASYRI010000044.1:0-29023 GCA_036004545.1 Gemmatimonadales bacterium | reverse complement strand
CCACGCTGCCGCTCCGGGTCACCCTGCTCGATACCTGGGATGGGGTGGTGCTCGAGCTGCCCGCCGACACGCCGCTCACCGAGCTCAAGCGCCAGGTGCTCGCCCGGATGAAGATCCGCCGCTCCCCGGGCGACTACGTCGTCAAGTACCGCGGCGCCGAGCTCTTCGAGGAGGACCGGACCCTCGCCGCACTCGGCATTCCGGCCAACGCCGCCCTCATCGTGCTGCCCCGGCGGCGGATCCCCGCGCGGTAGGGTCATCCCGAAAGCCGTTCGGCGTGGCGCTCACCGTCTTCACCGCCGCCCGCTGCCTCGATCACGATCCCGGCCGGGGCCACCCCGAATCGCCCGAGCGGCTCCGGGTGCTCCTGGCGCGGCTCGCCGAGGAAAAGGACCTGATCGTCAGCGAAGCGCCCGGCGCCCCGGTCGCCGCGCTCCGCCGGGTGCATGCGCCCGGCTACCTCGACGTCCTGGCCTCGCTGGCGAGACGGGGCGGCGGGACGCTCGATCCCGATACCCGGATGAACAAGGCGAGCTGGGACGCGGCGTGCCGGGCGGCCGGCGCGGCGCTCGCGGCGGTGCGGCACGCCGACGGGGGGCATGGGCACGCCTTCGCCGCGATCCGTCCGCCGGGCCATCACGCGCTCGCCGCTCGGGCGATGGGCTTCTGTTTGCTGGCCAACGCGGTGATCGCGGCGCGGGAGGCGCAGGTGCTCGGCCGGCGGCGGATCCTGATCGTGGATTGGGACGTGCACCACGGCAACGGCACCCAGGCGCTGGTCGAGCTTGATCCCGGTATCCGCTACGTGTCGCTCCACCAGTGGCCCGCCTATCCCGGCACCGGCGCCGCCGGAGACCGGGGGGTCGGCAACGTGTTCAACGTGCCGCGCCCGCCCGGGCTGCCCCCGGAGCAGTACGTGGCCGACCTGCGCGAGGCGATCCTCGCGGCGACCAACGGCTGGCCGCCGGAGCTGGTACTCGTCTCGGCGGGTTATGACAGCATGCGGGGCGATCCGCTCGGCGGCTTCACGCTGGAGCCGCCCCACTTCCCGATGCTGGTGGAGACGCTGCTCGCCCGCTGCCCCGGGCGGCCGCTCGTGGGCCTCCTGGAGGGCGGCTACGAGCCTTCCCGGCTGGCCGACGGCGTCATCGCCACCCTGCGCGCGCTGATTTGACCAGCCCGCCGAGGCGCCGTATACTCCGCCGCTCTGGGTCCCTAGCTCCCTAGCTCCCTAGCTCCCTAGCTCCCTAGCTCCCTGGCTCCCTAGCTCCCTTGCCCCCACTTCGCCTTCAGGCAGAGATCCTGGAACTCAAGACCCGCCACCCGTTCATCATCGCGCGGGGATCGCAGGACAGCTATCGCACCGTCTTCGTCCGCCTGGCCGACGGCGAAGGCTGCGAGGGCTGGGGCGAGGCGGCGCCGCAGCGCTACTACGGCGAGACCCCCGAGACCGTCCTCGCGGCGCTCGAGGTGTACGCCACGGCGCTCCCCCACGATCCCTTCCTGCTGGAGGACGCGGAGGCCGGCCTCGAGGCGGCGCTTCGCGGCAACAACTCGGCGCGGGCGGCGCTCTCCACCGCGATGCACGACCTGGTGGCGCGGCGGCTCGGCGTGCCCGTGCACCGGCTCTGGGGCCTCGATCCGGCGAAGTGTCCCCTCTCCACCTTCACGATCGGCATTGACACCCCGGACCGGATCCGGATGAAGGTGAAGGAGGCCGAGCCGTACCCGGTGCTCAAGGTGAAGCTGGGCACCGCGGACGACCGCGCCATACTCCAGGCGATCCGCGACGTGACGACCCGGGAAATCCGGGTGGACGCCAACTGCGCCTGGACCCGGAAGCAGGCCATCCGATCGCTGCCGATGCTCGAGGAGTTCGGCGTCACGGTGCTGGAGCAGCCGCTGGTGGCGGACGATCTCGAGGGCCTGGCGGAAGTAACCCGCCATTCGCGGCTCCCGGTGATCGCCGACGAGAGCTGCATCACCGCGGCGGACATCCCTCGGCTCCTTGGCAAGGTGGACGGGATCAACATCAAGCTGGCCAAGACCGGGAGCCTCCGCGAAGCGCTCCGGATGATTGCGATTGCCCGCGCGCACGGCATGATGGTGATGGTGGGTTGCATGATCGAAAGCTCGATCGGGATCACCGCGGCGGCGCAGTTCTGCCCGCTCGTGGATATCTGCGACCTCGACGGCGCCGCATTGCTGGCGCACGATCCCTACGTGGGTGCCACCATCGAGCGGGGCCGGCTCCGGCTGCCCGAGGGGCCGGGGCTCGGCCTCTCGGAGCGATGACCGAGCAGCTGGCCCAGGTCGCTCTCCCCCTCCCGGTCTTCGCGCCCTACACCTACACGATTCCCGAGACGCTCGCCGACCGGGTGGTGCCGGGGGCGCGGGTCGTCGTGCCGGTCAGGAAGCGCGAGCTGGTCGGTATCGTGGTCGCCACCGGCGTCGAGCGACCCGCCGTCGAGGCACGCCCGCTCCTCGCCGCCCCGGACGCCGAACCGGCGCTTCCGCCGGCATTGCTCCGGACGGCGGAGTGGATGGCGGGTTACTATGGCGCCCCCATCGGCATCGCCTTGAAGGCGATGCTGCCGGCCCCGATGTGGGGCGCCTCGCGCGTGCTCATCCGCCTCACCGGGGGCGCCGCCGCGCGCCTGGGCGGGCTCGCCGAGCAGCTGGTCGAATGGCTCGACGGCCGGGGCGGGGAAGCCCCGCTCGACACCGCGGCCCGCCACTTCAGGAAGCCCCTCTGGGAGGTGGCCGACCGGCTGGCCCGGGTGGGCGCGGCCGAGCTGGTGGTGGAGCCGGCCGAGGCGGAGCCCGGCTCCCTCGTGGAGCGCCGGCTCGAGCTCGCGGGGGAGCGGCTCACCCTTATCGAGCGCGGCGCGAAGTTCAAGCGAAGGGTCAAGCAGCGCGCACTCTACGAGACGCTGGAACAGCTCGGCGGCTCCGCTCCCATCAAGCACCTCAAGGAGACGCTCGGCATGAGCGACGCGGTGATCCGCGCGCTCGCCGATTCCGGCCTCGCGCGGGTGGTCAAGGCCGAGCGGTTGCGGGACCCCTTCGAGGGAGAGCGGGGCACCCCGCCGCCCGAGGAGCTGACGGGCGAACAGGCAGCGGTCCTGGAGCAGATTGAGGGATTGGCCCCGGGAAGCGGCGCGCTGCTCTTCGGGGTGACCGGGAGCGGCAAGACGCTGGTCTACCTCCGCGCCGTGCGCAGGGCTGTGGAAGCGGGCCGCGGCGCGATCGTGCTGGTGCCCGAGATCGGCCTCACCCCCCAGATGGTGAGCCGGGTGCGCGGGATGTTCGGCAAAATCGTGGCGGTGCTCCACAGCGGCCTGTCCGACGGCGAGCGGTCCGACGCCTGGCGGCTGCTCCGTCGGGGCGAGCGGCGGGTGGCGGTGGGGGCCCGCTCGGCGATGTTCGCGCCGGTCAAGGACTTGGGGCTCATCGTGGTGGACGAGGAGCACGAGACCAGCTACAAGAACGGCGAGGCGCCGAGGTATCACGCGCGCGAAGTGGCGCTGGTCAGGGCAAGGCTCGAGGGGGCGCGTTATGTCCTGGGGAGTGCCACGCCTTCTCTGGAGACCTTCACCCTGACGCGGACCGTCGCCAGCCCTTCAACTGTCCCGAGCGTCCTTGCGTCTTTGCGTCTTTGCGTCCTCCCAAAGCGGATTGATGATCGTCCGCTCCCCCCCGTCGAGATCGTGGACATGCGGTCCGCGCCCTCGGTCAAGACCGGGCATTCGGTGCCCTGGTCGGAGGCGCTGGACTCGGCGCTCACCGCGGCCATGGCTCGGGGTGACCAGGCGATCCTCCTGCTCAACCGCCGAGGGTATGCCGCGTTCGTGCAGTGTCCCGCCTGCGGGCTGGTGCCGGAGTGTCCCGATTGCAGCATCGCGCTCACCCTGCACCGGGTGCCGCCGGGGCTCAGGTGTCACTACTGCGGCCGCCGCTTCCCGGTGCCGGTCGAGTGCGCCAATTGCGGCCACGTCGTGCAGCGGGCCCACGGCATCGGCACCCAGCAGCTCGAGGAGCTGGTGGCGGCGCGGTTCCCCAAGGCTCGGCTGGCGCGAATGGATCTGGACACCACGTCCACCCGCTGGAGCCACCACCGGATCCTCGACCGGATCGGCCGGGGGGACGTGGACATTCTCCTGGGCACCCAGATGATCGCCAAGGGCATGGACTTCCCCAACGTGACCCTGGTGGGTGTGGTGGACGCCGACACCGCGCTGCATCTCCCCGACTTCCGCGCCGGCGAGCGCACCTACCAGCTGCTGGCACAGGTGGCCGGGCGCGCGGGGCGCGGTCCCAAGGGAGGGAAGGTGCTGGTGCAGACGCGGAACCCGGAGCATCCCGCGCTCAAGTTCGCGGCGCGGCACGACACCGAGGGGTTCCTGGCCCAGGAGGCGGAGGCGCGGAAGAGCCCGCCTTATCCGCCGGAGACGTCGCTCCTGAATGTCGTGGTCTCGGCGGAGCAGGAGAAGCGGGCCACGGACGAGGCGGTCGGGGTCGCGGCGTGGCTGGAGAAGCTGATCTCGGCCCAGGGATTACCGTTGATTCTGCTGGGGCCGGCGCCGTGCCCGTTGACCCGGATCAAGGCGAGGTGGCGCTGGCACGTGCTGGTGAAGGGGCCGGTCGAGGAGATCGGGCGGGTGGTGCGCTACGCTGCGCCGCGGCTGGAAGGGCAGGGGACGGCGCGGGTGGTGCTGGATCGGGATCCGGTGAGTTTGCTGTAGGGCGTGGTACCTATGTACTCGGTCTATCTGTTACCTATGTCCCCGACCGCTCATCGGGTACAAGCTGGGAACATGGGTGACAGATGTCCGGGCACATGAATGACACTCTTCCTGAACCCTGAAGCGGATGCCCTGGCAATGGACCCAGCCCGTGCGTGAACGCCATCATTTCGCTCAGGATCTCGAGAGTGGCCTCTGGTCGATGACCGAACTCTGCCTGCGCTATGGCATCAGCCGGAATACCGGCTACAAGTGGCTCCACCGATACGGCCAGGAGGGCCCGCCCGCGTCCTAAGCGGCAAGCTATCTGGCAACGCCATCCATGCCGGGCCATTGATTCTCCGGACCTTTCACGCGTGTGATCAGATTAAGCAGAGACTCCAAGGATACGATCGAAGTATAGAGGTAGTCTCCCGGCGGCACGCCCTCGATTTGGACATCGTACTGGCCCGTGGGGAGTCGCCCGTCCTGCGTTATTACTGAGAAGGTCGCAGGCACGCCTGCAATCTTGAAGCATGTACCGTGTTCTTCTGAAGGGTCCGAACCGTAGAGCGTTACGGGCCCGTGCAAAGCCTCAACGGCATCGATCACATTCTGGATTGATCCACTTCGCATGTGATTGGTCGTCCAGCTAACGCCCTGCGCTTCTGCTGCGGGGGCGTGCGGCGCAGCCGCGCGTCCCAAAGCAGAACTTAACCGCGCGGCTGCGGCTGCGCGAACGCCCCGTCAGCAGCAAGCGCGCCTCTGAAAGCGCGGAGCGCAAGGGGGCATAGTTCGTCTTCGACCGTGTTAGGTGCGGTCCTCTCCACCCGAATTGCAAGCCAGCACCCCTGATGCGGCGAGCGCGGCACGAAGCCGGCCTCAGGCGCCTCTACGTGCGTCCCAGCACAGGAGGATCGTTCGAAGGGGGTGGCCCATTCGGGTTACCGGGCGCGTCACCACCTACGCGACGGACACCAGCGCTTGCTCCGGGCGCACCCCCAGCTCGTGTTGCCGCAGCCACTCCTCGTAGCTCCAGCCTTCCTTCAGCATCCAATACAGATAACAGCACAGTTTCCGCGCCGCGGCCACCGTCGCTTTCGCCTTCCCCTTCGACCGCCGCAGCTTCTGATACTGCCTCCCGATCGGCCCCGGCGCCAGTTTCAGCGTCTGGACGATCTCGATCAGGATCCACTTGAGCCAGGGGCTGCCCTCGCCCCCGATGGAACCGTGGGTCGTTTTGTCCCCCGAGCTCCGGGTGCTCGGCACCAGCCCGGCGTAGGCCGCGAGCTGATGGCTCGAGGCGAAGCGGTCGATCCGGCCGATCTCCGCCAGGAGCAAGAGGGCGCCGAAGGGGCCGATGCCCGGGACCGTCTGCAGCCGCTCGGCGGTGGCGTCCTGGGTCACCGTCCGGCGGACCCGCTGATCGAGCCGGCGAAGGCGCGCGTCGAGCGTATCCAGGACCTCGAGCAACAGATCGACCTGCAGCCGGCTGATCTCGGGCAGCCGCACCGCCTGCAACCACGCCCGCCCCGCCTTCCCGTAGAGATCGGTCACCAGGCAGCGGCAATTCTCCGCCGTGAGGTACCCGTGGATCCGATTCTTGACCCGCGTCCGCATCCGCACCAGGTAGGCCCGGCCTCGGAGCAGCTTCCGCCGCGCCCGGGTCGCGGCATCCGGCACCCAGATCGTCGGCAACAACTGGGCGCGGCCGAGTTCGGCCAGCTTCCGCGCATCAATCGGATCCGTCTTGCAACGCGCCTGCCAGATCAGCTTCACCTGGTAGGGATGCACCACCACCGCCGGGTACCCCGCGGCCGTCAGCCGATCGTGCAGCCACGCCCAATAGAGCGTCGCCTCCATCGCGACCGTCACCGGCCCCGGCAACCCGCTCAGCCACCCCAGCAAAGTGGTGTCATCCGCCGGCAACCGCCGGTGCTCCGCGAGGATCCCGCCCTGCTCATCCATCGCACACGCCGTGATGTAGTGCTTGTGCAGATCCAGCCCGGCCCAAAGCATCGGAGTCTCCTGTAGGCGACCACGGAAGGTGACGCCCGCACCGGGACTCCGCGAATCCCTCAGGAGCCGCCGTCGGGCAGCTCCGCGCTTTCATATAGTCGGGTTAGGCAACAACCGTGATGAAGTATTCGTGAGTACTCCTCCTAGGCTGCGGCAGTGCGGTCCGCGCCTAATGCACGCTGAGACCAAGGCCCAGGCTTGTCGTGTGACGAATGACTCCGAAGTAGGTATCGGGCACGGCCACACGTGTGTGATCGAGGCCGAACGTCAGGTACGTATTATTCAGAATCTTGACATCCAGGCCTGCGCCGATGGCAGCAAGGTGGTCGGTGCGCCAGCCGTGCTCGACGTTTGCCACGCCCCAGCGGAACCATTCTCCCGCACCGATTCCAACCCCTGCCCGCACATATGGCGAGAACCGGGTGATGCGAGGGTACCACTGGACAAACAACTGAGAGGCAGCCGTCTGACTTACGAAGGAGACGTACTCCAGGCAGTCACAGAATCCGGATCCGCGAGGATCCGCATAAGTGGTCCGGCGCCATTGGGCAAGGCCAATTCCGGCGTAGACGTGTTGAGGTAGGCGGACGGCGAGTCGGACACCTAACCCCGGTGCATACCGGCTGACCGGATCCCCCCCGGCGAGCCCGAGCGGCTCGTGCGAATCATGGGCCACCGTGGCGCTGATGAGGATCGGCAAGCCTTTAGGCAGCTGTGCCGCAGCCGTCATTGGCCAACCGAGCAGTATACCGATTGCCGGAAGTGGGAGTCGCATGGGACCTCCTTGGGTTGTTGCCTATAGGCAGCCTGATGAGCAAACGACCACGTGCCCCGGCCTAGCGGATTCGCCGGTAGAGCCGTGAGGCGAGACCCTTAGTGTCCAGGTATTCCCGCTCCATGCGGTCACCGACGATCCGAAACCGGCTCACACGGACGGTGCAAAGCGTTTGCGGAGGGCACTCGGTCGTGAGGTCCAAAAAGCCGTTTCCGCCCCGGTAAGGGAGAAGTACGGCTTGATCCACCAACTCCGACGAAGGGGGGAAACTCACCCAGCCATATTCGATGGCCTCGTTGCTCCGGAGCAGGTATACGGACGGGTCGCTTTCGAACGATAGCGTGTCGGCGTGTATCAGCATGCCAGCACCGACCGCACCGGAAACGGATGCCGGGAGCGTCTGGCCACCGATCGATTCGAGCACCCAGACTCCCTGACCAGTGGGGGTCGGTTCGGTCGCTGACGTACACGCCGAGCCCCCAATGAGACAAACCAGCGGCAACACCGCAAGCGGAATTCGTGATGTCATTGTCCCCTCCTCGTTGACCTTACTCAGGCTGCCTGACCCGGAGTTAATCTGCATCGTCACCGCCAGAGCTCCGCCGCCCTGTCCCTGCAATCCAACGCGGCATGTTACGGTCTTGCCAGCCGGTGCCCGGATTTCGAAAGCGGCCGAGGAGCTTGAACATACCGTCCCAACCCGCCTGCTGCACCCGCCTCGCAACACCGCGAATCCCCGCAGCCGATCTCGGCTTCCAGGGTCCCTTGGGCCCACCCCACCTGCCAAGACAACCGACCGGGGGCCCGCTTGCGCTCACCCCCGGTCGTTTCCTGCACCTGCGGCACCTCCGAGACCGAAAGACCAGAGAGGTGCGGCCCACAGCCCCTCACGCGGCAGGAGCGACTCCGCCCGACGTCGGCGGCGTCACCCCCTCACCCGCCGGAGGCGGGCTCACCCGGCTCTGACCCGCGCCGGCCACGTGCTTCGCCGCGTTCCACTCCACCAGCAGCTCCGGTTCCTTCCCGAAGCGCCACCGGTTGAGCCCGTCGAGCACCTTCACCTGCTCCACCAGCTCGGCGGTCGCCTCCTCCAGATCGGCGCGGGCGCCGATGTGGTCGAGCCGGGCCGTGCGCGCGGCCTCGCTGGCGGTCTCGAACTCCGCCACCATCCGACCCAGGTCCTCGAGCAGCCGCGGCGACATCCCCTCGCCCACCAGCGCGTCCTTCTGCGCTTCCGCCGTGGCCAGCATCGACTTGACGGCGGTGAGGAAGACCCGATGGCTCGCCTTGCTGTGCGGGAGCTTGAACCGCTCGGCCGCCTCGGTCCGGCTCTTGGCCGCAATCCCGCCCACGGCGATGAGATAGCGCAGGAGCTGGAAGCGGACCACCCTCCGCAGCTCCTCCCGGCGATTCCTCGCGTTCTTCGCCGAAACCAGTCCTTCGTGCTGCTTTCCCGCGATCGCCTCCGCGCGAGTGAGGCGCTCCTCCAGCCGGCCGAGCACGATGGTGTACTCGGGATCGGTCGAGGGATGAGCCCGGCTGAACGTCCGGACCCTCGCGGCCATCTCCGACTTCCTGCCAACCACGCTCCGCATACCTGGTCCCTCCTTGGGACCGACGGGTGGCGCCGCCCCCACAAACCGCCGAGCCGCTACCTTATGGCCATGCCCCTCACTGTGCCGCGGTACACCCTCGAGGATCTCGCCTCCTTCCCCGACGACGGGAACCGCTACGAGCTGGTGGACGGGTTCCTGCTGGTGACCCCGGCCCCGATGTTGCCGCACCAGGTGGTGTTGAGCCGGATCGCGCGCTGGCTTGTCCTCGGCCTGGGCGACCCGCCCCGCGCGCTGGTCCTGACCCATGGCGCGGTCGAGATCGCCCCGAACGTGCATATGGAGCCCGACATCCTGGTCGTGCCGGTGTCCCAGCCGATGCACGGCAAGTGGACCGACGTCCGAGTCTTCTGGCTCGCAGTGGAAGTGTCGGGCCGGGGATCGCGGATCTACGACCGGGACTACAAGCGGCCGGCGTGCCTGCGGGCCGGCGTGCGGGAGGTCTGGCGGGCCGACCTCAAGGAGCGATGCATCCTGGTGTCTCGGCCCGGCGCGCCGGACGAGGAACGGCGCACCGAGTCCATTGCATGGCAGCCGCCCGAGCTGCCGCAACCGCTGCTCCTCGACGTGGCGGCGGTGTTCGAAGGGATCGCGGGCGACGAATAGACTGGACGCCCTGGACGCGCTGAAGGCCGGCGCCCGCCGCTCGCCTTGGCGCCCGATCGTCGGGCTGGTCGAAGGCCGCGACTTCGTGGTCCGTGGCTACGAGGGCGCCACCCACAACGAGGCGTCGTGGCGCGCGCGGCTCGCCGACCCGCTGGCGTTTCTGTTCCGAAGGCGGCGTTAGCCGATGGGACTCTGGATAGGCGCAGCGCTTCTGATCGCTGTGCTCTGGTGGCTGTTCCTGCCGCGGCGGCGGGCGGCGCCGGCGCCGGAGGACGACGTCGTCAGTCCGATCGATCGGGACGAGCTGGCGGAAGCGGAGCGGGAGCTCGAGCAGGACCCGCGGCCACGGCCGCTGGACCAGGGCCTGGACGACGACGAGGACGATTGGGGGCCGGGGGCCCGGTAGGGAAATCAACCGCGTCCCGCGTGAGCGCCGAGCGAACCTCGGCCTAACCCGCGCCACCGTCCCCCCGTAACCCCCCGGTTGTTCCAGCCAGCAGGACCAAAGCGACGAACACCGTGTACGGGGGCGGCGCCCTCAGGATGGTCGTCTGAGTTCGGCCGCGAGGTACACGGCGGTTCCGTCGGGATAGACAATCCACCCGAGTCCGCCCGGCCGCATCGTCCACATGAAACAGCGCCCGCGCGAGACAAGCCAGCCGCCTTCGTCGCCGCCGGCCACGTGGCTGTATCCGTGTTCCCATTCCGTCCGCGGTACGACGTAATATCGCATTAACTGCTTGCGAACCTGTTCGACGGAAAGGGGCCGAAAGTGGTCGGCAGTGCGACGAGCCACCAGTGGATCCTTGACAATCGTGGCTTTGGACACGTCGACCGGCCAGGGCTGTCCGATCCTGGGGTAGGGGACATGCTCCGCCGACTGTGAGGAACCAGCGGTCTTGAAGCCGGCGCACGCGGCAGGTTTCGGCAATCCTGGGCGTGCCGGATCCTGCGCTGCGACATTGGTGAGCGGGAGGACCAACAGCGTAAGCGCGGCGATGAGGCGCATCAACGACCTCCCTGTTCTCCAGGACCGGCGGCTCGCGGCGGATGGTCATGCTCCTCAAGCCGATCTACGGCGGACCCCCTCCGCCAACCGTCCGGCTGATGATCGTGATCGGCGACGGATACGCGATCGGTCCAAGCGGCGTATTGATGGTCGGGACCGCGCGAACCGCGATCCTGGCCGGGTCCGCCCGGAGGCCCGCGAGTCCGGCGGCGAGGTTCACCAGAGTCTCGGCGGGTCCATCGAAGAATTGTCGGAGATTCAGCTTCATGTGCAGCGGAATGACGACCGGTCGGCCCGGAGGGAGAACATACGTCGAGTCGAGGACACCATGAATCGTTTCCTTGTCGTCGAGGACCAGCACCCACGCGAGGCGAACCATGGTAGCGGTGGCCCGGTTGTCCGCCGGGTTTTCCGCCCGTACGTCCATCCGGAACTCGAGAGGGAGATCGTCGCGCGCCATCGCAAGCGCGAGGCGGCCGACCTCGGCGGCCGTAAGATCCCTGTAGGTCGCGATTCGGTTGAGGGCGACCCCGGCGAGTCGTCCATCCTGAATCCCTGCCAGCGCAAATGCGACCTGGCGGAGGGCCGCGATCTGCTGGAGAGTGGCGCAGGCGCAGAAGGAGGAGACCAGCAGAATGGAGAATGCACGTCCCGGCCGCAGCGTCATCTGAGCGAGCTCTCGGTGAACGAGGAATCAGCCGCAGCGGTTACTTTGCGACACTGACAACGTGCGCCTGGATCTTGCCATCTACCGCCCCCCGCCCGAACCGCTGGGCGATAGCGTCCGCCGAACGGTCGGTTGCCTCGCCGAGCCGGAGGGCGTCGCGTGCCTCGATCTCGTTCCGTAGCGGTGTCCCCAGGCAGTACCCGATCGCCGGGACCCGGGGAGCGTCCGCCCGACTGCGCGCCGCAACCGTCGTGATCTGGGGCGACCCGTGAACCCGCCGCCGGCAAGATCCCGCTCGATGGTCGCCCGGTCGTAATAGCCGTAGGGGGTGCGAGCCAGGAAGCGAGGTGGGTCCTCAGGGAACAGGGATGCGAGTGCCGTGGTCACGGTGTCGGCGAATTCGTTTTCGCTGATCCGATCCCACACGTTGAACATGAAGACGCCTCCCGAGCCGAGCACGCGACGTGCTTCCGCGAACGCGGTCGCCTTTTCGGGGAAGAACATGGCTCCGAACTGGCATACCACGGCGTCGAAGGTTTCGTCTCCGAAGGGCAGCCGCATGGCATCGGCCTGGCGCCACGCGACGGGGCGCCTGGTTCCGAGCGCGGCAGCCTGGTCCAGCATCGGCTGATTCAGATCCGTGGCTACTATCGAGACGCTTTCGGGAAGCACGGCGGCCAGCGTACGAGTCACGACGCCCGTACCCGCCGCAATCTCGAGTACCCGCGTAAGAGGTCTCGCAGCCAGCCGGTTCACTAGATCCACGGCGTACGGCTCGAAGATCAGCGGAACAAGATACGTCTCATAAAGCTCTGGCGTCGATCCGGTAAAGGCTCTGTCGGTCTCGGGAGTGCTCATGGCGTTTGCCTGGGGTTCGATGTCATTGTACTCCCACGCTCCGGCGTAGAGCCGCAGTCCCGCTCAGGGCGAGCCTCGGCGTATCCTCCGAAAAGAAATCAGGCGCCGCGGGGACTGCAACCGGCCGCGCGGGCGGCGGGCCCATCGCCGGGTTAGGCTGTCGTGTTACCGGTCCCGGGGCCGCCACGAGCGGATGGCGGCCAGCATCAGGTCCTGGGTTTGTCGGCGGTCGCTCCCGCCCTGGAGGTAGGCATAGACCCCGGGGCCGGACTGCCAGATGGCGAAGACGTCATACCGGTCGAAGCGATGGTAGTTCCGGAAAACGCCGTTCGGGGTACGCCATGCCTGGATCGCGATCCGATAGCGGCCAACGGTGTCCGAGCACTCGGAATAGTCGAGCATGAGGGTGGGTTGGTACGCCCGGCGGTACCCCGACAGCCCGAGGTCGCCGCGGAGTATGCCGAAGCTCATGGACTGCTGAAAATCCGGCGCCAACCCCCAGTGGCGGAAAGGCCCGCCCGCCGGGCGCTCCTGAAAGCCCGGCGGCAAGGCGAGAGTAAAGCCCGCTCATCAACGAAGACCCATTCGACGCCGGGGAGTGCGGGAGCAGGGCATGCTCACCATTCCCCTCAAGTCCCGGGGACGAATTCCCGCCAGCGATCCGATTGAGCGAGGTCCTGAAGCGCCTCATTCCGCGAAACAAGAAAACGACGCAGGTACCGGGTGAGAAACAATGACTCCGCGAGCCGGCCGAGTATGCCCAACGGGGCCTCGTAGTCGACCACGTCCCGAAGCATCGTACCTCGCGCCGTGGATTCGAAGTAGTGGTCGTGAGCAAACCGCCGGAAAGCCCCCTGGATCATGACGTCCCGAAAGAGGCGCGGGCGCTCGTATTCGGTAATTCGGCTCGTGAAGGTTTGTCGAATCCCGAGGTGGCGCGCCTCCCAGGTGACCTGGTCCCCAAACTCCAGGAGCCCGTCGGACGATCCATGCACGACGCGTTCGCCGGTGCGAGAAGTGGAATGCAGGTGGGCCTGAACGCTTCGAGCGAGATCGAAGCACCGCGACACCGGCGCGGCGATCTCCCTGGTGAGCTCTATCCGGGGCATTGGTGCGCCCAACCTCACGAGCGCCGCCCCGGGGGCACCCATCGACGACGAGGTGGCTTCTCCTTCGGGGCCAGGTCCTTCGGGGCCTGGCAGCGCCACGCCTCGGTGATGAGCGGCTTGAGCTCCCGGGCGGTTACGGCGGACAGGCGGACCAGGACGGCGGGGAACCCGTCATAGTGCGGCTCGGTGAAGAATCTCTTCCGGTCCAGGGAGAGTATGAGGTCTTTGTCTACCAGGTTCGCGACCCTGACGGCGATGACGTTCGGCTGTGGTACCCGGGGTTTCCTGGGCGCGACGCGCTCCATCCAGACCCAGACGAACCCCTTCAGCTTGCCTTTGTTGCAGACGGAGAACGCGAAGCGGTCCGGCGCCTCCTCGGTCGCCGGTAACGACAAGGCGATGCGACGGACGTCAGCCTGGCTCGCCATCAGAATCGCTCCTGCTCCAGCACGGGATGCTTCAGCCCTGGCCCTGCGGGTCCACTCGGCGCGGTTCCCCTTCCTGCGCCAGCAGCCGTTCCGCGAAGTCCATGCGCTCCTGCATCTCGCCCAGCTCCTGCCGCAGCGCGTTCACTTCGAGTTCAAGCGCTTCGAGCCCGGCCTGGAGCTCGCCCCGGCGGGGGCCCTGCCGGAGGCGGTGAGCCCACACCCCGAAGCCTACAGCAAGCACCGCGTGAGCCGTGGCGTGCCACGGCTCGGCTGGCTGGGCCGCGAACCAGACCGCGACCACATTGAGGACGCTCAGCACGACGGCGATCGGGTACCAGATCGCGGGCTTGAAGGTCATGTCGTGGCCGGCAACGAGAGCGCAAGGCGGCGGACGTCGGGCTGAGTTGCCATGATCATCGCCTCAGGCGAGGGAGTAGAGGAAGTCCACGTACGACCTCACCGCGCCGTCGAGCCCCGCGACCTTTGGATTGGACGCCTCGATGATGTAATACTCGTCCGGGGCGTGGGCCCCGCCCCCGTGGCCGAGCCCGAAGATGCCGGCCGCCAGCTTGAGCGGCTCGCCGGTGAACGTCACCCCGGGCCACGAGCCGGCCAGCCTCGGCCAGAGGAGGGGCTCGACACCCGATGTGCGATACGTCGCGACCATGGCCTGGACCAGCTTCGAATCGGGGTCCGTCTCGGTCGGGTCGTACCCGCCCGACAGGTTCACCTCGATGTCGCCGAAGCCGTGCTTGGCCAGGTGCGCGACGAGCAGCGCGAGCGTGCCCTTCGCGGTCATGTCGGGCACCAGGCGAAGGTCGAGCTTCGCCACCGCGCGATGGGGCAGGATCGTCTTGCCGCCCGGGCCGGTGTATCCCCCGACCAGCCCCTCGATATTGATGGTCGGCTGCGAGACCAGCCGGACCTGCGAGTCGTGCCACGACTCGTCGGCGAACCAGTGCTCCACGCCGAGCGACTTCTTCGCGTTCGCCTCGTTCTTCTTCGGGATTGCCGCCTCGAGGATCTGCTGCTGCTTCGCGGTCAGCGGCCTGACCTTGTCGAAGTAACCCTCCACGGCCGGGGTGTGGCCGTCCGGCTTGACCAGGGTGTTCAAGGCCTGGACCAGGTGCCACACCGGACTGTCGATCGACGCCTCATAGCTCGAGTGGACGTCGAGCTTGGGGCCGCGGCCCCATTTCTCCCCGGTCGAGGCCAGCTCGACCTCGATGACGCCCTTGGCGCCGAGGTTGACCTCGACCGATCCGTCGGGCGACTGGCTGCCGAGGGGGATGATGATGCCGACGCATTTTCGGAGGGCGGCCTCCACCTCCGGCTTGAAGACGATCTGCCGGAAGTTGGGCGACCCGATCTCCTCCTCGCCCTCGCACACCAGCACCAGGTTGACCGGGAGTTTCTTCCCGGCGGTACGGAAGGCATGGAGCGCCGCCAGGAACGCGATCTGCGGCCCCTTGGTATTGGTCGCCCCGCGCCCGACGATCACTTTGCCGAAGCCCGGCTTGTCGACCAGCCTCCCCTCGAGCGGCGGCGAGCTCCACTCCGCCGGATCGTACTGCTTGACGTCGTACATGAAGTAGATCCCGAGCGAGGTGCGGGCCCCGGCATCGAGGGTGGCGAAGACGCCGGACTTCCCGGCCGTGGGCACCAGATCGACCTGATGGAAGCCGGCGTCCCGGGCCAGCTTCGCCATGTACTCCGCGCCCTCCGGATAGCCCTTGTTTTCGGCGGCGATTGACGGGAGCGCGATCCAGTCCTGCAGCAGCTTGACCGTCGCGTCGTGCTGCTTCGCGATCTGCGCGACCACGACGCCCCGGTCCTGTTCCTGAAGCGCGCCGGCGGCTCGGGGGCCCACCGCGAGGGCAGCTGCGCCGGCCGCGGCGCCCTGGAGAAAAGCGCGGCGGTCGACCGTGCCGGATGGAGTGTCAAGCGATTGGTCGCGATTCGGATGCATGGCGCCTCCCGAGCACAGCCGGTTGGGGGGTCGAGGCTTCTCCCTCCTCCCAAGTTACCTCGTGCGCTGGCCCGCCGCCTACCCGGTGATCACGACCTTTCCGCGAGCGTGTCCTGCCTTGAGATATCGGACCGCCTCCGGAGTCTCGCTCAGCGGGTAACGCCGGTCGATGACCGGGGTCACCTTGTTCGCCTCGATCAGCTCCTTCAACGCATTGAGCTCTTCCGGGTTCACCCGGGCGATAAAGAAGGCCACCTTCTGGCTGACGAAACGGGAGGACACGAGCAGCTTGAGCAGATAGGGTAGCGGCCCGATCCAGCGGCCACCGGCTCGCACCCCGACCGGCACGAAGATCCCCCTTGGCGTCATGACGCGCCGCCAGGCGGACAGTGGACGATTCCCCCCGCCATCGAAATCACGTCGTATCGTCGCCCGGTGTCGGCTTTTCGACCTCTTCACACCTGAGCACATCGGGTGAGCCATAGGTGCGATACACCATGGCCTTCATGAGTCGGCCAATGGCTGCACCCGTGCGCCGACGCCGACGATGCCCCGAAGGCTCCGTCTGGTCCGGACGCGCCAGAGCCAGTAGAACGTCGTCACGAGCACCGCCGGCACCGGGAGCGCTGGTGCGGTCATCGCCGGACCGGCGGGGCGACGCCTTTGATGAGCAGCCAGAACCCGAGCGTCACCTCGAACACCGCCATGGGTATCCACATGAAGTTCGTCACCGGCCCCTCGAGGAACCCCGCGAGCTGCACGGGAAGGAGCACCACGAGCAGGACCGAGGCGACGACGCCCAGCCAGGCCAGCAGCACCGGGATGCTTCGGGCCCGCAGGAAGAGGTAGGAGTAGAGCATGCTGCCCACGGCGAAGCAGGTCGCGGCGACGGAGCTGCTCCAACCGTCCTGTTTCAGGAGCAAGGCGCCGAGCGCCTGCGCCGCCGCCGCGCCGGGGGAAGCCCCGGCTGTGCTCGCCGTCGCGACCGACAATAGTTGCAGCGTCTGGACGGCAGAACTGGCCGCGATCACGCCCTCGGCGGCGCGACAGCACAGGGCTATCATCGCGAGGTCGCGGTCCTGCTCCCGCGTGAGCGCGTACAGCGCCACGGCCAGGACCACGGCGATCACGAACGTGAGCAGCGTGATGACGGCGGTCAACCGGACGAGCGCCTCGTGCCGGGCGATGCTCGCGAGCTTCGCCGCGGTCCCCGGGGCGCCGGCGGTGGCCTGGTTGAACAGGACCAGGCTGGTCATGCCGGCCGCGATGTAGAAGAGAAACAGGAAGCCGGCGAGCCGCGCGTTCGTCGTGCGAGTCATCTCAGCTGCGCTACGACGCCCGCATCGCGATCGCCGGGTCGATGCGGGCCGCGCGCAGCGCCGGAATCCAGCACGCCAGGATGCCGATCGCCGCCATCACCACCGCGACCCCGATGAAGGTGAGCGGATCGTGGGGGGCGATCCCGAACAGCAACCCGTGCATGACGCGGGTGGCGAAGTATGCTCCGCCCACGCCCGCCACGAGGCCGATCGCCAGAAGGAGGCCCCCTTCCTTGAGGATCATCCGCTGCACCCGCGCGCTGTCGGCGCCGAGGCTCATGCGGATGCCGATCTCGTTGGAACGGGCGCTGACCGAGAACGCCAGTACCCCGGCGATCCCCACGGCCGCGATGAGCACCGCCAGGATGCCGAACAACGAGACCAGTTCGGCGTTGAGGCGTCGGGGCGCCACGCTCTCGGCCTTGTACTGGGCTACCGTCATCACCTTCCCGATCGGAACCGTCGGCGCGATGCGCCGCACGATGCGGGTCGCCCCGGCCGCCAGGGCCTCCGGATCCCCGTCGGCGCGGATCACCACCCCTCCACCCATCGCCAGCTCCTGCGCGAAGGGCATGAACATCGCCGGCGGCGGCGGCGCATCCAGCCCGGCGTCCCGCGTGTTGCCGACGACGCCGACGACGGTGCGCCAATCGCCGCTGAACGGCGAGAAGCGCAGCACGTCGCCCGTCCACGCGACCCGCCTGCCGATCGGGTCCTCACCCGGGAAGAGCCGGTCCGCGAGAACCTGGTTGAGGATCACGACCCTGCCGCCGCCGGGCTGGTCCGTCCTGGCGAACGCCCGGCCTTTGAGCAGCGGGATCCCCGCCGCACGGAAGTAGTCGGGATCGGCGGTTCGCAGGGAGGCGCGCGGCGTCGCCTCGCCCACCGCGAGCGCTCGGCCTTCCGCCTTGACGTCCAATCCCATCTCCGCGCCTCGGAGTGGGAGCGTCGAGCCGACGCCGACCACGGTCACGCCGGGCAGCGCCTGGATCTCGCCCCGGATGCGGTCGTAGCCCTGCTTGGCCGCCACGTCACCGGCCAGAATCTTCGCGAAGTCCCCGCCTCCGAACGAGAGCAGCTGCACCGGGATCGTGAGCACTTCCTCGGTCTTGAGCCCGGTGTCCACCTCCGAAAGCCGGCTGATCGTGCGGGTGAGCAGTCCCGCGCCCGCGAGGAGCACAACGGACACCGCGATCTGCGCGATCACCAGGGCGCGCTGAAGCCGGTGCTTGCTCAACGACCCGCTGATCCTGCGCGCGCCCGCGGCGATCGCGGACGCGAAGCTGCCTTCCTTCGGCAGCGATCCCGCGAACGAGAGCAGCAGCGCGAGCGCGACGGAGAGCGAGAGCGTGAAGCCGAGCACCACGACGTCGAGACGAATCTCGTTCGCGCGGGGCGAGTACCGCTCGGCGAGCGAGGTCAGCAGGCTCACGCCGCCGATCGCGAGGATCACGCCGAGGAGGCCGCCCGTGATCGTCAGGACGAGATTCTCCACCAGCAGCAGCCGCCGGAGCCGCGCCACGCCGGCGCCGAGCGCGGCGCGCACCACGAGCTCCTGCTGCCGGCGCACCCCGCGCATGAGCGTCAGGTTGACGACGTTGGCGGCCGAGATGATCAGGACGAACGCGGCCGCGCCCATGAGCAGCAACAGGGTCAGCCGGGCGCGATCGCCGAGCGCTTCCTTGAACGGGATGACGGCGACGCGATAGTGGGAGCCGGGATCGTACGCGTCCTTGAACTCGTGCTGCACGCGGGCGTCGACCGTGGCGACGTCGGTGCTGGCCTGCTCCACGGTGGCGCCGGGGGCGAGCCGCGCGACCATCTCGGTCATGCGATGGGTGCGGCCCTGCACCATCAACGCGCTCAGGTGGTGCTTGCTGATCACCATGTTGAGCAGCGCGTCCACCCGGTTGGGAAAGAACGGGGCCGGCTCGAGCACCCCGATCACCGTCACCGTCCCCGCGTCGAGCTTCACCTGCTTGCCGACGACGGCGGGATCGCCGCCGAAGCGCTTCATCCAGAACTCGTGGCTGAGCACCATCACCGGCGGGACGCCGGGACCGTCGTCGCTGGGCCGCGTCAGCCGTCCCAGCAACGGGGAGAGCCCCATCACGTCGAAGAAGTTGCCGGTGACGAGGCCCACGTCGAGGCGGGCGGCGCCGTCGTCATCCTGGAGGATGGAGAAGAAGGGAGAGTACTCCGCGATGCCGCCCAGGGACTTGGCGCCCTCGCGGAAGTCGCGGATCTCCGGAACGGAGAAGAGGACGTTCGCTCCCCCCGGTCCATCGGCGGAATGGCGCAGGTAGACCAGCCGATCACCGTCCTTGTGGGGGAGCGGCTTGAGCAGCACGGCGCGGACGACGCTGAAGATCGCCGTGTTCGCCCCGATGCCCAGCGCCAGGGTCAGGGCGGCCACCGTGGTGAACGCGGGGCTGTGTCGGAGTGCACGCAGGGCGTACCGGATGTCGGCGGCAATGCCTTCGATCCACGGCAGCCCGCGCTGATCGCGGACCGCCTCGGCGGCCTGGGTGAGACCTCCGGACGTCAGCAGCGCCCGGCGGTGCGCGTCGTCTGGATGCATGCCGCGCCGGATGTACTCGGCCGTCTCCATGTCGAGATGCGATTGCAACTCCTCGCGGAGCTCGTCGTCCTGGCGGTGTCCGGTGAAGAATCCGGTGATGCGGGCGAGCGCGGCGCGAAGGTGTTTCATGGGGTCTCTCGTCGGGCGCCAAGAAAGGCGGCAATGAGGTCGGCGGTCTGATGCCATTCGCGGGCTTCGCGGGCGAGTTGTTTGCGGCCCGCGGCGGTGAGGGCGTAGTACTTGGCCCGACGATTGTTCTCGGACTGGCGCCATTCGGCCGTGACGAAACCCTCCTGCTCCAGCTTGAGGAGGGCGGGGTAGAGGGTGCCGTAGTTGAGCGTGATGCGGTTCTTGCTGGTTTCCTCGATCCGGCGATTGATGCCGTAGCCGTGCAGCGGTCCGAGGACCTCGAGGGTCTTGAGGATCATCAGGGCGAGGGTGCCCGGCTTGACGTCCAGCTTCTCCGCCATATTCCCGTCCTATGGGATACCCATAGTACGGTAAGGTCGGGGATTGGTTTCAGGCAACCGCCGGGTCGAGCTTGCGGGTAGCCGGGGAGCCTACCGGAGCCGGCCATATGGCGAGCGACAGGGTGAGGGCGAGGGAGGGTTGGTGCTCCGGGGAAGTCTGCGCATGAACATTTGCCGCCACCCCCAGCCGAGTCCCGGGACCCCTGGTCCGGGACCGTTCGCGTGCCCGAGTCCCGAGAGGAGGCGGCAGGCAGGCCTCGGACGGCTCGGCCGGCCTTTCGCACCCACCCCACCCGCCCCGCGCGGCACCAACCGCTGGCGCCGGGACCGAGCGTTGACGACGCGAGTACCCCCTCGTATACCCGGAGATCCCCGTTTCGTGGGCGTCGTCGTTCACGCTGGTGGCGACCTTCCCGCACTCGCAGCGCTTGGTGGTCGCCGCGCGATGAGCGCCGAGGCAACGGTCCGCGCCACCACCGCCGAACCTGCCGGCGTGAAGTGCACAGAGTCGTAGTAGTTCGTGAGACTCGGCTCGAGAACCGCTCGGATGTCGAGATGCTCGACGCCCAGAGCGTTTGCGATCTCGACGGCGCGTGCGTCAACGAGGCCCATCAAGCGGTTCACGACCTCGAACGAGTAATACGCCGTGATCGGCTCTTTCCAGGCGTCCCCCGCACCACCGTGCCACAAATGGCCGACTTCTTCGGGCGTATAGTCCTTTTCGAACCAGGGTTGACGGACGATGAGGACTCGATCGGAGTACTCCCCGGCGGTCTGGATGATCCGGCGAAAATGATGCTCGAAGTGAGCCAGCATTTCGGCCGGGTCCGGCGTGCTCGTTCTGATCTCCGCCGCCCGGGCGCGCATCTTCCGGGCGTCGGCGACCCATGCGCCTGCCCGCTCGAGTATCTCACGGGGACGTAGCCACACCCGCCGAAACCGCGCAAGAATCCTCCCGATGCCCCACCGCTGGGGCGCCCAGCCGAATCGTTCCTCGGGATGCCAGGCGAAGACCCGCGCGAGGGGGATGGGCGACGATCGAACCACCGCGGGCGCGCTGTCCGCCAGCCAGTTGAAGACATCGTTGCCTCCCACCATGATCAAGCTCGCGTTGAGGCGACCGTACTGGGGCAGCACACGTTGAAGAATCAGGTCCAGATCCTCCGACGCGATTCCGGAGCGCCCGATGCCGCCCACGTGTACGGCGCGTGCAGCGAGGGAGCGCAGATTCTCGGGCGTATCGAGCAGCCGTTCCAAGGCACCGGGCCAACAGGTGGCCTGGTCCAGGAAGAGGCTCTCGACCGGGCTCCCGCCAGCGACGAGAACCCGGTACAGGCCCTCCTTCCCTGCTCGCACCTCGCTGCCCCGCTCGCCGTCAGTGTTCACGTCGAAGCGTATGGTTCGCTCGAGTTGTGGGAACGTCTCGCGATCGATCCGCAGGTCCATTCGCAGCCCCGGGGGCCATACGTAGCACCGCGAGTGTCGGCGAATCCACCAGCGCGCTCCCAGCTCGGCGCACCCGAGCGCCACCAAGACCCCGATGGCGGCGCCCGGCCACCCGATCGAGATCACGCTCCGTTCCGCCCACGGAATCGCGCAAGCCGCAGCCAAAGGTCCATGTAAGGATCGTTGCGGTAGACGAAAACCAGCGAGGTGAAGCCGAAGAGTAGCGTCATGGCGACGCCCGCTCCGGCGAGGCCACCCAAACTGCGCACCTCAAGGCCGAGTTTGAACCAGAGCAGCAAGGCCAGAGCGGGTACCGCTCCCAACGTTACGCGAGGAATGACGTAGCGAAGGTAGTCGGCAATCGGCGTCTTCAGCTCTCGACAGGCGTGCACGACGACCAGTCCCGCGAAGATGGCGTTCGGGATCGCGGTGCCGAGCGCGACTCCCACGAGACCGAGCGGATGTACCAGCCACACGCTCAACGCCAGGTTGAGCAGGCTCGCGGCGAGAAAGCCGATCGTTGGGAGACCCGGCTTGCCAAGTCCCATCAGAATCGGGAGTGCCACTCCCCGCGCCGGCAGGAAGACGAGCGACGACCACAGCAGGATCTGCAGAACCTGACCTGACGGTCTCTCGAACGTCGAGTTGATCCACCAGGCCATGAACCGCGGCCCCAGCACGAGTAGGAAGAGCCCGGGCATCATGGTCAACGAGAACGCGATCTTCGACCACTTCAGGAAGATCGCGCGCAACTCCGCGGATTTCCCTTGAGTGTTCAGCCGCGTGGCCGTCGGCATCACAACGGCTGCAATGGCGAGAATCATCTCCATGAGGTAGAGGATTAAACTGCTCGCGATGGTGAAGAACGGAATGGAACCGACATCCCTGAATGCGCCGATGACGAGTGCGTCCGTCTCGAACGCCAGGCGCAAGCCAACGTTGAGCAGCAGCACGTAGAAGCTGAAGGAGAAGATTCGCCGGACCATCACCCACTCGAAGTCTCCGAGACGGATCCGGATACCGGGATAGCGCCGGACCACGATCAGGCAGCAGGCGCAGAAATCGAATAGGAGGCAGGCGAGCTGGATCAGAGCCACCACCGCTAGTGTGGCGTGCACCGAGAGGAGCCAGAGAGTCAGTCCGACACGGAGGACGATGCCCGCCATACGCACCGTGTTGCGCAACACGAAGTCGTCATGCGCGGAGAGGATCGCGCTCGGCAGCATACCCACGAACCCCACGGCGAGGAAGAGTACGGTCAGAACGAACGCAACGTTCGCGTCTCCACGAATGGCCATCGGCAGGTTATAGTTGAAGCGAAATACGGCGTAGAGGACTCCTCCTACCACCAGCGCAACTGCTCCGAGCGCCAAGTACAGCGCCGTGCAACTTCCAACCGCTGCGTTCAACTTGGGGATATCACCCTCAGCCGCGTACTGTGCGAAATAGCGGACTGAAGCCATCGGCACTCCCAAGGCGAGAAGTCCGATATACCCGGTGATCGAGGCGATCAGGTTCCAGGTGCCGTAACCATCGTTGCCGAGTTGATGGAGGGTGAAGGGCGTGAGCAGATAGGCCGAGAGGATGCTCAGAAGCGTGACGATCCAGTTACTGCTGACATTTCTCAACACGTGCGGTTCCGCTAGTGTCTCGTAGTCGCTACCGACGCTGTTCAAGCTTGCACGTCTAGGTGTGCTAAAGTACTACGGCGACAGTGCTGACGTCAGTCCAGGACACCATGGCGCACACCGGTGCACAGGCGCGGCGGCTGCACAAGAGGCGCACAGCGGCACTTGGAAACAACAGTTTGGCGTAGCCGGGCGGCTGCCGAGGCGCCTGGCGATCCCGGTGGATCATGAGCCTTGCAACCCTTCCGCCGTCCCCGGTGTCCAAGGTCTATAGGCAGTCTGCCTATAGTCACCCATTCAGGACCCGAGGACCCGGCCATGACCCCTCCCCCCCGGTCGCCCCCCGATGACCCCGAAGCCCTCCTGCCCCTCCGCCCGGTGGAGCTGCTCCTCCTCACCATGCTCTCGGTCGGCGACCGGCACGGGTACGGGCTTCGGCAGGACATCATTGACCATACCGGCGGGAAGATCGCGCTCGAGGCCGGGAGCCTCTACCGCCACATCCGCCGGCTCGAAGACGCGAAACTGGTGGCCGAGGCGGCGTCACCGCCGGAGGAAGATGAGCGCCGGATCTACTACCGCCTGACCCCCTTCGGCCGGAGGGTGCTGGCCGCCGAGCTGCTGCGGCTCCGGGCCCTAGTCCGGCTGGCCGAACGGCACCGGGTAATCTCGCCGGCCCGGTCCTGATGTCCCCCAAGCGCCCCTCCCCTACGCCACCCGTCGCGCCCGGTGAGCGCCTGTATCTATGGCTGCTCCGGCTCTATCCGGAGCCGTTCCGGCGCCGCTTCGGAGCCGCCATGCTCGGCTTCTACCGCGAGCGGCGCCGCTCGGCCGGCCCGGGCGCCTGGTCCCGCATCCTGTTGGATCTCCTCGTGAGCGCCGCCGCCGAGCGCCTCCGCACCGAGCCCCGCCTCTCCGCGGAAAGGATCACCGTGAACACCATGCTGCAGGATCTCCGACTGACCGTCCGCAGACTGGCGCGGACCCCGGGCTTTACCGCCGTCGTGTTGCTGACCCTGGCCCTGGGGATCGGCGCCAACGCCGCGATCTTCAGCGTGGTCAACGGCGTGCTGTTCCGGCCCCTCCCCTTCCGCGATCCCGACCGCATCGTTGATTTCCGGCACCAGGACCCCTACTGGAACGTCTCGGAGCCGGAGTTCAGGGATTACCGGCGCGACATCCGTCCCATCGAGCGGCTGGCCGCCTACACCGGCTACGACGCCAACCTCGCCGGAGACCAGGAGCCGGTGCGGCTCACCGGGGCCCGGGTGTCCGACGGGTTCTTCTCCGTGCTCGGCGTGGAGCCGCTGATGGGCCGGACCTACGCGCCCGACGAGGAAAAACCCGCCCAGGGACCATCGCCGGTGATCGTCATCAGCGAAGCCGTCTGGCGCACCCAATTCGGCTCCGATCCGAAGATCCTGACCCGGGAGATTCGGCTCAACGGGATTCCCCGCCGGGTCATCGGGGTGATGCCGGCCCGGTTCGGGTTCCCCGATGCCGCCACCGGAGTCTGGCTGCCGCTCCGCCTCAACTACGATTCGCTCTGGACCCGCAACAACCACTATCTCCTGCTGGTCGGGCGGCTGCGCACGGGCGCCACCGCCGCGCAGGCCAACACCGAGGCGAATGTCCTGGCCCGCCGGTGGCCCAGGGATTTTCCCGAGACCTACGCGCCCGACAAGCCGCTGGTCGCAGTGGTCCAGCCGCTCCGGGAGCGGGTGCTCGGCACCTCCCGTCCCTACCTGGTGACCCTGCTCGGCGCGGTCGCCTTCGTGCTGCTCATCGCCTGCGCCAATGTCGCCAATCTGCTGCTGATCCGCGGCGAGGGCCGCCGGCGCGAGCTGGGTATTCGCACCGCGCTCGGCGCCACCGGACGCCGGCTGGGCGCACAGCAGCTCACCGAATCGGGCCTGCTCGCGCTCGCCGGCGGCGGGTTAGGCCTCCTGGTGGCGTGGGCCGGTGTCCGGGCGCTGCTGCGGCTGGCGCCGAGCACGCTGCCCCGGCTCGAGTACGTGCATCTCGGTGGAGCGGTCCTGGTGTTCACCCTCGCCGTCTCGCTCGGGACCGGTCTCCTCTTCGGGCTGCTCCCCGCTGTGCGCGCGGCGCGGGGAGGCGCCGCCGCGGCGCTGCGGGAAGGAGCCCGGAGCTCATCGTCCCGCGGCGGCAGCACGATGCGCCGGGCGCTCGTCATGGGCGAGGTGGCGCTCGCGGTGGTCATGCTGAGCGGCGCCGGGCTCCTGATCCGGAGTCTTCGGAGTCTGCAGCAGGTGGACATCGGGTTTGACGCGGAGCGGATACTCACCGCCCGGCTCAATCTTCCTCCGCTCAACTATCAGGAGGATGCCAGGGCCATTGCCCTGGTCCGACAGCTGGAGGAGCGGGTTCGGGGCCTGCCCGGCGTGGTGAGCGCCGGGACGATGGGGTGGACCCCGGTGGTGGGTGGCGGGGGAACGTGGTCCATCCTGATCGATGGCCAGGCGGGGAAGGACATTGCCTCGGCGCCGAGCGCGGATCCGCAGCAGGTCACCGCCGGGTTTTTCCCGACTCTTGGCGTGCGCATCATCCGGGGACGGGGCTTCACCGAGCAGGACCGGGAGGACGCGGCGCCGGTCGTGATCATCAATGAAGCGATGGCGAAGCAGCTCTGGCCCGGGCAGGATCCGCTGGGGCACACGCTCAAGATGTTCAACCCGCAATCGCCCTGGGTGACCATCGTCGGAGTGGCGCGGGACATGCTCTCGCGCGGGGTCGGGCGGAGCGTCCCGCCCACGATGTTCTTTCCCTACGCCCAGGCGGGCAAGTCCGCCTACTTCCTCCCCCGTCAGATGACGCTCGCGGTCAAGACCACCGGCAACCCCGAAGCGCTCGCCGGTGCGTTGAGCAGGCTGGTGCACCAGCTGGACCCGGGGGCACCGGTATCGGAAGTCCGCTCGATGGAGGCGGTGATGGGGACCGCGCTGGCGAGCCGGCGCTTCGCCACGCTGCTGCTTGGCTGGTTCGCGGCGCTCGCCCTCCTGTTAGCGGGCCTTGGCATCTACGGGGTGATCGCCTACGGGGTGACCCAGCGCACCTATGAAATCGGGCTGAGGCAGGCGCTGGGCGCCGATCGAGGGTCGGTGCTGGGGCTGATCGTCGCGGAGGGACTGCGGCTGACCGGCACCGGGCTACTCGTCGGACTCCTGGCCACACTGGCGACCGGACAGCTCATTCGTTCACTCCTCGTCAATGTGACGGTGACGGATCCGGTCACACTGCTCGCCGTGGCGGTCCTGCTTGCCGGTGTGGCCGGGCTCGCCTCCTGGATTCCCGCCAGGCGGGCGATGGCGGTGAGTCCGACCGAGGCGTTGCGGGGAGAAGGGTGAGTGAGCCGTCTGCCCCTGGGCGCTGGCGGTTAGCCAGGGGGGCGGTGGCGTTGTTCGTGGAGCTGCTGCGTCAAAGTCTCGGGCGGACGATGAGGCGTTGGGCGAGGTTCGGGACTGGTCCCGGCCGTCTATGTGGGGCGGGGGACCGCGAGGGTTAGGGATCCGGTGGCGCCAGGTGCGCGAGCTGGCGGCTCTGGATGCCCGCGAAGCAGAGGATGGCGGCGAGCGCCCCGACCATGGCCATGCCCATGTCCGCCTGGGTGTCCCAGGGATCGCCTTGAGTCCCGAGAAAGGCATCCGCCCCTTGGCCGAGGGCAAGAGCTGCCCCCCATTCGATCAGCTCGTACAGCAGGCTGACCGAGAGAGCGACGGCGATCGAGAGCACCGCGGTCCAGCCACCCGGACGAACGATTCGTCGGCGGAGGAAGACCTCCCGGGCGATCAGGGCCGGCACGAACCCCTGCGCGAAGTGGCCCAGCTTGTCGTACGGATTCCGGGACAGGTGCAGGATGTCCTGAACCCAGTAACCCAGTGGGACGCGTGCGTAGGTGTAAGCACCCCCGACCAGGAGAATGATGGCGTGGAGGGCAATGAGAACGTACAGGAGGGACGTAAGAGGAAATCGGAACCAGCTCCAAACCAGGAGAGGAGCCGCGAGAAGGATAGGGGCCACCTCCATGAGCCAGGTGCTTCGCTCGTACGGATGGAGGCCGGAAACCGCCAGCATCCCGACCACCAGCAGGCTCAGAATGGGTACCCACCTTCGTTTAGTCATTGACGATAGGGCGTGATCAGTTGCGTTGACGCTCGATAGCGTACTGCCACAACGCACGATCGACGAGACTTCAGGGCTTCGGCTCCGGGACCAGCTTCGGAGCCTCTTCGACCAGGCGATACGGGTGACCCGTGCACGTCACGTCGGGGTTGGTCGACGCGAAGGTTCCCAGGGGATTCGGTTTGTAGAGCCACACGTGGAGGTCGTAGTGGGTCAACTCCATCGGGAGCAGCGGGGGATGTCCCATCATCGGACCATCGAAAGGCCGTCCCCAGAGCTTGGGGCGTCCTTTCACGCCGGTAGACAGCGGGACGAACCACTCGGCGGCAACCAGCCGGAGCTTGTTGCCGTCGGGTTCGTAGATAAGGACCTGAGGCTTGGCGGGATCGGGAACCGGGCCGAGGAGGCCAAGATTGAGGAAATGGACCCCCATGCCACCCGGCATGTAGGGAACGTGCCCGGCGGGCCCAGGCCGCTCGATGACGACGCAGCCGAGGGTGGAGAAGTATCCATCATGGATGGCAACGTACGGGTCCTCGTACTTCTTGAGCGCGGACCGCACCAGGGACAGGTCGGGCGCATCCGGCTTGGCCTGGGCTACGGCAGGCGCCACGGCGACGGGGGTCAATAGACCTACCGTCCAAAGAACCGCCGTGTATACGAGGCGCGGATTGGAGCCGCGGCGTTTGATCCTGGGCATGGAACCTCCGAAGGGAGAAGGTCGAGGAGGAGTCGGTGGAACGACCACGTATGAACCAGTGTGCCGTGATGACGGCCTCACCCTTCGGGAGGCCGATCGGATCCTTCGCAGTTGATCAGCCACGGTATGCCGAAGCGATCGACGACCATGCCAAAACGTGCGGCCCAGAACGTTTTTTCGAGCGGCAGTACAACCCTGCCGTCCTTGGCCAGCTCATGAAAGATACACTCGGCGTCAGCTGTGTTCTTGATCTGGAGCGAGAGCGAGAAGCCCTTCGGCGCCTCGTAGTGTTCCGGTGCTACGTCGGCACCCATCAGCACCTGCTCGCCAACCGTCAGGCTTCCGTGCATGACCTTGTCCTGCCAGTCGGCCGGAACCTGACCCGCCAATGGCGTCCCGCTGTAACGAAAGATCGCCCCAATTCGGCCGCTGAGACACTGCTCATAGAACTTGAAGGCCGCCTCGCACTCTCCCTTGAAGCTCAGATACGGGTTCATCTGCATGGTGAACCTCTTGTCGTGAGCGATTTCTGGTTCGTCTAGGAGCCACGGCGGAGGCGTGTGCCATGGACCAGTCGGAGTCAGTTTGAATAGTACGGCTCCAATCCGGCTGACCCACTGCGCTGCTGCTGCAGAGGCCTGGCGGGCGCCGCCGTCCCGCCCAAACATACTCCCGTGGGGGGTCGCCGCGTTCACGACCCCGTCCGCAGCAGGTGCGGGCTCGGCGTCTTCGAGGCACAGCCGCCATCCGCGCGCCGGCCAGGTTCCCCCAAAGCGAACCGCCGGGAGAAACCCCCGGCGGTCGTGCTCGTCGTTCTTTCCTCGGTTCATGCTATCCATCAAATCAGAGCGCGATTACGGCTGGGTAACCGCGTTCATCTGCAGAGTGACGGCGGTCTGTGCCAACAGCCGGCCGGTCACGGTAGCGCCGGTCGCCAGGGTGATCCCGGTAGCCCCCAGCAC
>DASYRI010000043.1:0-9886 GCA_036004545.1 Gemmatimonadales bacterium | reverse complement strand
TCCCCGCAGCTCCGCGCGCGCCTCCCGGAGCGCCGCCAGGACGCGCTCGAGATCGGCGGGGCCCGCGGCGCCCTGAAGGAGGCGAGCGCCGCCGCCCCGTCCGCCTCCGAGGCGGGCCAGCGCCGCGTTGAACGCGCTCTTGAGATCCAGCGTCACGTCCTCGGAGCTGGCAAAGACGAGTTGCGCGCGCGCTCCCGCGCTGCCGAGCAGGGCCACGACCCCGGGCTCCCGGGCCAGGCGCACCGCGATCCCTTTCACCTCGTCCACCGGGCGATCCGCCCACGCGGCCGTCACCACGCGGAGGACCCCGAACAGAGCGGAGCCTGGGAGTCCGGCCCGCGGCTCGCTCTCCGAGACGAGCAGGAGCCGCGCCGCCTCGGTGTCCAGCTCGCGCTCCTTGTACGCCGCCAGCTCGCGCCGGGTCTCCTGGAGCGTGCTCCGGAGCCGGGCCACCGAATCGGGGACGTCGGCCGGAGCACAGGTGAGCGACCCGGCGAGGTCGGTCATGAGGGCGTGCTTCCGGGCGTAGTCCGCCCGGGCCCGGCCGCCGCAGAGAAACTCGATCCTCACCCCGCGCTTGAGCCGCTCGGTCTTCTGTACCGCGATCAGGCCGATCTCGGCGGTCGCCGCTACGTGGGTGCCGCCGCAGGCCGAAAGGTCGAAGTCGCCGATGGCCACGACCCGGAGCGGCCCGTCGGTCTCCGGCGTCTTCCGCAGGCGGAGCGCCGCGAGCTCGGCCTCGGCCGGAAACCAGGCGCGGACCGCGGCGTTTCGCGCCACGATCTCGTTCGCGAGCGACTCGGCCTCCGCGATACGCGCTTCCGAAAGCTGCGGCCCGCCGAGATCAATCGAGACGGTCTCCGCTCCGAGGTGAAAGCCGATGGTCGGCGCCTCGGCCACGCGGAGGAAGGCCTGGGAGAGTACGTGCTGTCCGGTGTGCTGCTGCATGTGGTCGAGGCGGCGGGGCCAGTCAATCCGGGCTTCCACCGTCCCCGAGGCGAGAGGCGCATCGAGCACGTGGAGCACCTCTCCGTCCGGCTCGCGCACCAGCACGTCCCGGACCCGGACTCCTCCGAGGGTGCCGGTGTCGTGGGGCTGGCCCCCCGAGGTGGGGTAGAAGAAGGTCTCGTCCAGCAGCGCGGCCGGCCGCTCGCCCGCGTGGGTCGCCTCGAGCACCCGGGCGGTGAAGGCGGCGGTGTAGGAATCGGTGTAATAGCGGCGGACCGTCATGAGCGCGCCCTGAGGGACTCGAACCCCCAACCCTCAGATCCGAAGGCCAGCCGGGAGCGGGCTAGGATGTGGCGACTTCCCCGTGTTCATAGGGGAATCGCGGGGAGGTTGCCACGTCCCGGAGCCCGATTCGCCGCGATTCCCCCACCAATCTATCCCACAAAATAGCCCACCCCGGAGACCGTCGGCGCATGAGACCCAAAGGGCTCGCCGCTGAATCCCCCGCAGTTTTGCCGGTGCTGGTTCCCCAAGCGCACGGCGGGGCGCTTCTGCGGGGCGGAGCGCGGGGCAACGTTGGCAGCCCTGGCCGGCCTCCTAGCGCGCTCCGGGAACGCCTACGGGGCAGCCTCGAAGCCAGGGTGAGTGTGCTGGAGGAAATCGCGGACAGTCCCAAGGCCGACCCGGCGGACCGCATCCGGGCGGTGGATGTGATGGCCCGATATGGCCTCGGGGCGGCCAGCGATGTGAGCGTGGATCAAGTGCGGGATCGGCTCGGGCGGACCGTGGCGCTTGTTCGGGACCGGCTCCCGGCAGACCTCGCGGCGACAATTATTCAGGAGATGCGTGCGATATGGCTCACGTAGGGCGCGAGCTTTGGCCTGAAGAGCAATCCCGATTCTGTGACCTCGAACCAGCGTTCGCGGAGCAGAGCGTGAGGGGTGGGGTTGTAGTGCTGAAGCAAGAGCCGGGGGAAACGCGAGCAGCTCTTGATGAGCGGCTCGCTGCTCTGAGAGCGCAGCATCCTCCGGACACCCTCTTCATCTGCGTCGTGTGGAGTGCCCCCCGTTTGGCGGAGGCGTGAGGATTGTACCGCTCAGGGCGTTGGCAACATCGCTAACGCGAGCTCTTCACTTGATTCTCACCTTGTCAGACTCGGCGTCATAAGTAGCCAAGTCCTTGCCGGTCATCATGTCCACGACAACGGTGATGGTGGCCTTTCGTCCGTAGGCAAGGGCCATGCCGAACATGGCGGTGATGTCGCGCTTCTGGTCGTATGTCGCCCTGGTCCAGATCTGCGGATCAAACTGGATCCAGCAGACCTTGCTCGGCGCGTCACACTCCCACCGATGGACGCCGGGGAGTCGAGAGAGATCCTTCCAGTCCTTCGCAACTTTCACCTCCCCAACCCGGACGATCCCCGGCCACTTAGGATGTTGCGGCTGTTGCCGAACGGGTGCGTGAGTCCCGCCAAGCAGGATGAGTGCTGAGAGGTACGTCGCAGGATGGATTCGCACTCTTATTCTCCTTGACTCGCTCATACCCAAAGCGACAAGCCGCCTCCTAGCACGTAGACAGGACCACCGGGGAGCGCGCGAGGGCTAGTTCCCGTTGAGCACCCAGGCGGCAAGGGGAGTCGTTGGCCTGAGTGGAATCGTGAGGGTGAACGCGGGGCGCTGGCTCAATTCCGCGAGTCGGCTCCGAACGGTTCGATAGTCCACGTCCCCTAGGGCTGCGGCAATCTCCTTCGCCAGCTTGTCTCTACCCCATTTGGGATGCACTCGACGGATTCTCTTGAGTGCCTCCAGGAGCCTGGCCGTATCCGCCTGGCTCGCCAATTTCCGCGGAGCGCCGCCGACCTGCGGTTGCAGGCGCGCGACCTCTTCCCGCATGGCAATCAAATGCGGCATCGCCGCGGCTTGGCCCGAAACGTAGGCTTCCGCAATCGCAGCACGCAGTCCGGGCGAACTTCCGGCCTCCGCAAGAAGCTCATGGAGTTGTCGGAGCGGCTGGCCAGCCATCCAGCGCGAGGTCGCTTCCCTTACTTCCGGCTCCACGAGGCGCACACGCACCGGTGCCCTCCCCTCAGACCACAAAAAGGTTCTCGCGTGACGGATTCGCTCCTGTGCGCCACGTTGATACTGAAGGAAAGTTAAGCGCCTTCAGGCGAACCGTACAAACGGGACAAGAGGACGATGAACCGCACGGAGCCAATTCCAATGCTCGATGCGAAAGAGGTGGCGGGGGTGCTACGGCTACCGCTGGTATCCGTCTGGGCCGGGGCCCGCAACGGCACGCTCCCGGCCGTGCGGATTGGTCGGCGCGTGAGGTTCCCACGCGCGGCGATTGAGGCGATCGCTGACGGGCGGGTGCCCAAAGAGGACGCCGACGGTTGACCTGCGATGCCGAGCCGGACCCGGAGCGGGAGCCGTGAGGTGCCTTCGTCGCTCCCCGGCGCTCCGGCTCTGGCGGGCCGAACTCGCGGCCGGCGTGCGGACCACCACGACGTTCGACGCCCTGTGGCGGGGCGCCTGTCTCGAAATTGAGGCGGAAGAGTGGGACCGGGATGGGCTCCCCGAGCGAGCGAGCAAGTTACGCAAGCTGGCTGCTGCGCTCATCGTGGCCGCCGCCGAGCGGAAGACGGGAGCGGTTCTGGCGTGACGCATGGCGATATCATCGCCGAGGCTGAGCGCCTCTTACGCCAGCGCGAACGCATCACCCTCGGAACGCGCAGGGACGGGAGCGATTCCGCAACTCTGCAACCTCCCAGAGAAAAGGAGCGACTTACAGAAGGCCCCTCACCGCTGAAGACGTTCAGCGTTCGGGAGCTGGCAGACGATCCCAGCCTGATGGAGCCGCCGGAGTTCGTGGTGGGCGGCCTCCTCCCGCTAGGCTGCCTCGCCCTGCTGTACGGGCCTCCAAAGTCGGGAAAGACGACGCTCGCGGCCCACCTCGCCGCCGCGGTCGCCTTGGGGCGCTCGTTCCTGGGTCGTGTCGTGGTGGCCCGCCCTACCCTCTACTGTGATTTCGAGCGGCCCAAGAGGCTCACCCTAGCGCGGCTCATGGAACCCCTCGCAGAGACAGACCTGCCCGATGCGCTCCGGCTCTACAACGGGCCGAGGGTTGAGCTGGCCCGCTTTCGGGCAACGCTCGACGTGACCGGGGCGCGATTCGCCGTGCTGGACACGCTCCTGCGCCTCCTCCACCCTCGTGACGAGAACGACGCGGCGGAAATGTCCGACCTCCTGGCCCCTTGGGCGGATCTTGCCCATGAGCGGGGGGTGACCTTCCTCGCTGTTCACCACGACCGGAAGAGTCAGGGGAACCACGGGGAAGGCATCCGAGGCAGTTCGGCAATTCTCGGGACCGTGGACCTGGCCCTGTACTTCCGGCGCGAGGGGACCGGGGAGGACGACGGCCGGCGGCGAATCGAGCTGCTCAGCAATTTCGACGGGCTGCCCAGTCACCTTGTCTTGGCGCGCGAGGGGGGGACTTATCGGGTCGCCCCTTCCGCCGCTGAGGAGCGACAGGGGCGGCTTCTGGTAGCGATGGGATCAAGCTGGGAAACCGCACAGGCGATTGCCAACAGACTCGGGCTGACGCGTCAGGCGATTCACGATGACCTCGCGGCCCTTCTGGCGGAAGGCAGGGTCGAGCGGAATGGCTCAGGTCGCAAGAAGGACCCTTATCTCTACTGCCGCGCCGATTCTGCAAGCGACTCCAATTCTGAGAAGGGTTACGGAATTGCAGAAACCACCACCGACCCGGGGGACGCCTGGGAACCGCCAGCGGAGGCGGCGGAGTGAGCGCGGGCTTCGAGGGCTGGGTCGAGGATCAAGTCGCCCGCTTCCGCGAGCGGGCCGCGCTCCTGGCTCGCCACGGGGCCAAGGAAGCGGCGGAGACGGCGGAAGCGCTCGCGGCGGACTTGGAAGCGGACTTCCGGCTCTGGTGGTTGGAGGAGCTCTCCGTCACCGACGCCGCGGCGGAGTGCGGCTACTCCGAGGAGCGACTCCGCGAGATGGTCCGTGAACGGCGGGTGGAGGGCCAGCGGAACGGTGACCGGGGCGCGATCCGGGTGCGCCGGCGCGATCTGCCGCGGAAGGCGACCGGGGGGAAGCCGGACCCGCTCCAGGGGGTTGCCGCGCGCCTCGGGATCCGGTGAGCCGCTTGCGCTGGCGGTAGAACGGCAACATATTGTTGCCATGCCACCGCCCAACCTGACCCGCGCCGTTGCCCAGGCCGTCGCGCGCTCCCCCGGGACGCTTCGCGCGCTGGCTCGCGCCGCCGGCGTGCCCGCGTCCACCCTGGCCCGCATTGGGACCGGGGAGCGGGAGGCGACTCGCGAGGTCGCGGCGGCAGTCGGCAAGGCGCTCGCGCGGTGGTCGCGGGAGTGCGCCCGCTTGGCCGCGCGGATCGAGGCGGCCTCAACCCCCCGGAGGATCTGACGATGGGACGGCGAGGGAAGCTTTGGAGCTGGAGCACCGGCGCGCACGGCGCCCGCGTGCGGGTGGCGGAGCGGGTGCCGGGTGGTTTTCTCTATGCCATGACGACCGCCGAGGGTGGCCGCGGCTGGCGCAAGGTGTCGCTCGGCCACCGCGACAAGGAGCGGGCGATGGCCGAGGCGGCGACACTCGCAGCCCGTCGCCAGAAGGGCGACGAACCGCTCCAGCGGCTCACCGTCGCCGGGATGTTCGACTTGTTCGCGCGTTCCGTGCTCCCGCGCCAGTGTCCGCGCCACCGCGCGGAGCTGACCCGCGCCGCGGAGCTCTGGACTCGCTTCCTCGGCGGCGCGCGTGTGGTGGAGACAATCGGGCCGGCCGAATGGGAGAGTTTCCAGGGGAGTCGCGCGACCGGCGAGCTCGACGGGCGCGGGCGCACCGTCATCGAAGCGGAGCAGCGCCGGCCGGTCGGCCCGCGGACGCTCGCCCGCGAGCTGAAGGTGCTTCGCGCGGCGTGCCGCCGGGCGACGATCGAGCGGACGCCGGCCGGCGGCTTCGTGCTCGCGGCGGACCCGACGCGCGGCCTCGCGCTGCCCTCGGAGCCCAACCCGAAGCGGCCGACCGCGGACACGGAGCGATTTGAGCACCTCCTCGCGGTCGCCGATCAGGTGAAGGCGCGGCACGGGAATGGGAACACGGCCACGCGGGAAGCCACGCCGCTGGCGCTCCTGCTCCAAGTGGCAGGACATACCGGTCGGCGCATTTCGGCAATTCTGGCGCTACGGTGGAGCGATTGGCTCCCCTCGCAGGGGACACACGGCGCGCTCCGGTGGCGGGCGGAGTCGGACAAGCTCCGCCGGGAGTGGGTCGTGCCGGTGAGCCCGGCGCTTGCCGCGGCGCTCCGGGCTGCACAGGTGCGCCGGGGTGGGATCGGCGAGCTGTTCATCTTCGGGGCGGTGAACGATCCAGCCTCGCGGCTGGACAATCGCTTGGCGACGCGCTGGCTCCGCGAGGCGGAACAAGTGGCGGGCCTGGCGCCGATGGAGCGGGGCGCGTGGCACGCCTTCCGCCGGATGTGGGCCTGCCAGCGCAAGCACCTGCCGGTCCGGGATGTGGCGACGGCCGGCGGCTGGAAGGACGTGACGGTGCTCCAGGGCGTGTATGAGGCGGCGGATCAGGAAGGGTTGGAGGCGGTGAGTGGCGGGAGGCGGGTCGCGGGGATTCTGCGGTGATAACGGGGCCAATCTATCCCACCAAACTAGTCCACGCGGAGCGCGCGCTTGGCTAAGTCTATGTGCTGTATATGCGCCCTGAGGGACTCGAACCCCCAACCCTCAGATCCGAAGTCTGATGCTCTATCCAATTGAGCTAAGGGCGCGGAGTGCCAGGGAACCTAGCGGCGCGCGCGCGGCGGCCGCCAGGGGCCGCTACTAGGTTTCCGGCCATGCAGCACTCTCCATTTCCTCCCCTCCCCTGCTTTCCCTGTCCTCACCTGTCGGCCTGCTGCGCCTATGGCACCACGCTCTCGGGCAACGAGGCCCGCGCGATCGGGGCCAGGCACGGCAACGATAAAATCTACCGCACCCGCTGGGGCGAGTGGCGGACCCGGGTAACCGGGGGGCGCTGCGTCTTCCTCCAAAACAACACCTGCTCCATCTACAACCAGCCGTACTACCCCGCGGTGTGCCGCGGCTTTCCATGGGTGGACGCCGAAACCGGCGGCCCGTACCAGTTCGACCGGACCATCTGTCCCGAGTTCGAGCGGAGGCCCGAGCTGGTTCAAATCAATGCGTACGAGAAGGGCGGGGCAGGAACGGCCCGTTGACTGTTGAGCCTTTTCAGAACAGCCACCCCAGCCGCGCCTTGTACACCGTCCGGTTCCCCGCTGAGGTCAGGCCCAGGCCGAACCCGAGATTCAGCACCATGCTCTCACTCAGATTGATGTCGCCCCCGCCGAAGATCTGGTGAACCTGTTCGTCCGCCGGAAGGAAGTCCCGCACCGGGCCGAACGCGCCATAGTATTCGACGCTCAGGTCGAGAGTCGGATTCACCGTCACGCCGAGCCGGCCACTCGGCTCGAACTCCCAGCCGTCGGCGGACCCGGGTCCCTGGATCGAGCGTCCGAGCACCGGGTTCAGGTCAATCGCCAACCGGCCGAACTGCCGCTCCAGGATCGGGCGGAACTCGAGTGTCGCATCCTCGTTCTCGTACTCCTTCCTGGGGAACGCCACCTCGGCGCTCAAGCTGACCTTGACCGGAAGCCAGCGCTCGGGGAGCCGCACCCGCGGACGGAGCCGCCACGCCACGAACTCGGGGCTGTGCCCCGACCGGCGCGCCAGAACGAGGTACCCGGCCAGCTCGAAATAGTTCGCGAGCCCGCGGGTGAGCTCGAAGGTGAGGTGGGCCTGGTCGCTGGTCGGCGCGACCGGTCCCTCGAAGGTCCGGGTCCCGCGGCCGGTGTAGTTGAAGTGGGTCTCCAGGTTCCACTTCCCCCTGGGGACGGTGGCGTACTCGTAGACCTGGATCTCGAACGCATCCTGGGCCCGCGCCTGCGGGGCGACGGCGAGCGAGAGGAGCGGCACCAGCGCGGCGAGCGACCGGCGTTCCCGTTGACCGCTCACGGTTCACCGTTGACGCTTCTCCCGCTCCCCCCTCTGAGCACGAAGATCACCCCGAACGCCACCGCCACCGCGGCGATGCCGAACCATTGAGCCGCATACATGAGGTGGGGGCCGTCGTCGAGCGGCGGCGGTTCCGCGCGGAACGGGTACGCGGTGCCGCGAATGGTATGCGCGTCGCCGCCGGCGGAATCGGCTTCGGCGAGGAGATAAACCGGAGCGATGGGGTAGGGGAGCCGGGCACGCATAGCCGCAAGGTCGAGGCTCCACCAGGTCTCCCGGCGCTGGTGCAGGAGGGGGGCGCCGTCGCCGCGGTTGGGCACCGGGAGCAGGATCCCGCGGAAGTCGCGAGGCCCGGGCTCGGACCAGGTCGCCGCGCCGGGGTTCATCGCATCGGGCGCGGGGACGTAGCCCCGGTCAACCAGGACCGCGGTGTCGCCGCCGGAGAGGCGCAGCGGGGTCACGATCATCACCGCCGGCACTCCGCGGATCTGCCGGCCGCGGAGCACGAACTCCCGGCCCTCGTCCAGCTCACCCGAGAGTACGGCCCGCCGGTTGGAGAGCAGGCGGGCCGGGAGTCCGGGACCGGCCTCGATTGGTGGGAGCTGCCGGGCGGCGGTGATCTCCCGGTTCGCCGCCCGCCGGGCTCCGAGGCGGCGGAGCTGCCAGACACCCAGCCCGCAGGCCGCCAGGGCGAAAGCGACCGCCACCCCGAAGAGGACAATTCGGCGCACCTGAGTCCTCATGTGTCTGCATCTGGGGACACCACGGTCCTGCACACCATCCGGCCCCGGCGCCCTAACTAGTTTCCCGGCAGGAAGATAGTCATACCGTCCCAGAGCGGCCCATCCCTTGCCTCTGCACCAGGAACCGGCCGTCACGGGGACGGCTCCGATTCACAAACGCCATCGGCGAAGGTGCGCATGAGCAAGACGACGAAGACTCTGGCGGCGCTCTGGGTGGTCCTCCTCCTTATTCCAGCGGGCGACGCCGTCGCGCAGCGCCGCCGGGGGCTGGTGGACGTCTCGCCGTCGAGCGAGCGACGCGGCGCGTGGCTCTCGCTCGGGCTCGGGGCCGGAAGCGAAACCTACCGATACACCAACCAGCCCGGGGGGTACGCGGACTATGTTACGGCGCCCTCGTTCTGGCTGGCGGCCGGTGGGACGGTGAGCCCGAGCTTCCGGCTCGGCGGTGAGATCAACGGATGGGTCAATGAATACGACGACCTGGCCACCGGTTTCCATACCACCGAAAGCCTGGTGAGCGGGCTCCTCACCGGCCAGCTCTATCCGGCCCGGCGGCTCGGCCTCTTCTTGAAGGGCGGGCTCGGCATCAGCCGCAGCGGCACTTCGGTCGAGGGCGACCAGGTCGGCGAAACCGGGTTCGCCTGGCTGGGCGGCGCCGGTTGGGACATCAAGCTGGGCCGGAGGGTCTTCCTGAGCCCCGCGCTGAGCGTTCTCAACCACCGCTCCAACCCCGGCCAGCGAAACCCGGCCGACGATCTCGGCGCGCTGCATGAGCGCGTGATCACCGTCGGCGTCGCGCTCACGTTCCAGCTGGGGCGCTGACGGAGTGGCCGACCCGGAGTAACCCGCAACCCCGAACCTCCTCATGCGGACAGCCCTCCGATGCCACGGCATCGGGGGGCTGTCTGCTCGCGGTGGCGGCCAGCTCGGGATAAACGCTCAACGGGAACCGCCCGCCGAGGCAGTTCCCGTTGACCGTTGACCGTTCACCGTTGACGCTGTCCCGTTGCCTCCTACCAGACGGACGCCGCCTTCTCCACCCGCACCTTCCGGGTGTACTTCTGGCCGTTGAGCTCGAGCACGACGAGGTAGTCGCCCGGCTGGACGGTGGGCGCTCCGCCGCCTCCGAACCCGC
>DASYRI010000042.1:0-42012 GCA_036004545.1 Gemmatimonadales bacterium | reverse complement strand
CTGCCGGTCAAGGAGTTGGTCCGATCGAGGCTCGCTTGGATTCATGCGATGACCATGGTATCATGACCGTGGTCATATGGAAACCGTCTCCAAGTCCCGCTTCAAGGCCCGCGCGCTCGATTACTTCCGTCAGGTCCAGCGCTCCGGGGTCCCGATCGTCATCACCGACCGCGGTGTGCCGGTGCTCAAGCTGATTCCCTATCGGCCCGATCCCGCCGAGGGGCTGCGACCTTTCCTCGACACCGTAGTGCGGTACGGATCCCCACTGGATCCGGCCGCGGGAAAGGACTGGGACTCCGAGGCGTGAGCGCGCTCGACGATTAGCGCCTGGTAGGAGCGAACCTCCGGACCTTCTCCCCCTCGATTGCCCGTCCGCCCGTCCGCCTCTTGCAACCAAATCCGCTTGCCGCGCGTCTGAATCTCTGAACCCTCGGTAACCGAGAGGTAGCCATGGGCACGGAGCACTCCGACGTTCTGCGCGGCACCCTCGACCTGCTCATCCTCAAGACCCTGCACCTGGCCCCGCTCCACGGCTGGGGCATCTGCGAGCGCATCCAGCAGATCTCCCTGGAGTCGCTCCGGGTCCAGCAGGGATCCCTCTACGCGTCGCTCCACCGCCTCACCCGCGAAGGCTGGATCCGCTCCTACTGGTCCCTGACCGAGCACGGCCGCAGGGCCCGCTACTACGCCCTCACCAGGGCCGGCGCCCGCCAGCTCGACGTGGAAACGCGGCATTGGCATCGGCTCTCGAGCGGCGTGGCGCGCGTCCTCGCCGCTTCCACCTGAGAGGTGACCATGCGCTGGCTTTCGAACCTGGCGTTCCGGCTCCGCGCGCTCCTCCGGCCCGGCCGGGCGGAGCGGGAGCTCACCGAAGAGGTCGAGTTCCACCTCGAAATGGAGACCCGGAAGCTCATCGGGCAGGGGATGGCGCCGGAGCAGGCGGCGCGAGAGGCGCGACTCCGGTTCGGCGGAGTCGCCTACCAGCAGGAGAGCGCCCGGAACGCGTGGGGCATCCGCGTACTGCGCGACTTCCTGGGCGACGTGCGCCACGCCGGCCGCCAGTTCCGCCGGCGCCCCGGCTTCACTTTCCTTGCGGTGATCACCCTGGCGCTCGGCATCGGGGCCACGGTCGCTCTCTTCAGCGTGGTGCGCGGGCTGCTGCTCCGGCCGCTCCCCGTCCAGCGCGAATCCGAGCTTCAGGTGTTCTGGAGCGACTGGGACTGGCGCGGGTCCGAGTTCGATTTCATCAAGGAGCGGGCGAGGGTCTTCTCGGGCCTCGCCGCCTACACGGTCGAGGGACTGGCCTACCGCACCGACGCCGGGAGCGAGCTGGTGATGACCGGAGTGACTTCGGCCGAATTCTTCGACGTGATCGGCGCCCGCCCGCTGCTCGGCCGCACCTTCGCGCCCGGCGAGGATCGGCCCGGCGCGGAGCCGGTCGTGGTGCTGAGCTGGACTATGTGGCGGCAGGAGCTGGGCGGCGATGCCAAAGTGCTCGGCCGGCGGATCATCCTGGACGGCACTCCGACCACGGTCATCGGCGTCATGCCGCGCGGGTTCTACTTCCCCTCGCCCGAGTATCGCGCCTGGCGGCCGCTGGTGCTCGACCCCAATTCGCCGGTCTATCGGGGCCGGGGCTGGCTCGTTCTCTTCGGGCGGGTGAAGCCGGGCACCACGGTCGGCGCGCTCAGCGCCGACGTGCAGGCTATCGCCCGCGCGCTGGGGGAGCGGTTCACCTATTCCGCGGCGTGGGACAAGAGCAAAGGCGCCCGGGTCCATCCACTACGCGAATACCTGCTGGGCAGCGTGAAGCCGGCGCTGCTCCTGCTGCTCGGGGCCGTAGGCCTGCTCCTGCTCATGGCTTGCGCCAACACCGCGGCGCTGGTGCTCGCCCGGACCACGGACCGCACCGGCGAGATCGGGCTTCGCCTCGCGCTCGGCGCGGGCCGGGGCAGGCTGATCCGGCAGATCGTCACCGAATCGGTGACCCTCTCGCTCCTGGCCGGGGGCGCGGGCGCCGTGGTCGCGGTGGGCCTCTTCCGCCGCCTGGTGGCGAGCCTTCCCCTGCAGAGCGGCTTCGGCGAGGCGGTTACGCTCGACTGGATGACCTTCGCCGCCGGGGTGGGGCTCGCGGTGCTGGTCGGCCTGATGGTCTCCGCCATCCCCGTCCGCCACCTGTTACAAGGCCGGCTGAGCGGTTTGAGCGGCGAGCGCGTGGTGGGGGTACGGGTGGGGCCGGGGCGCGCGCACGCGGTGCTCGTCGCCGCCGAGGTGATGCTCGCGGTGCTGCTGGTGAGCGGAGCCACCTTGCTCATCCGTTCGGTGGGCAAGCTCTACGCGCTCGACCCGGGGTTCGACCCCAAGGGCGTCGTCACCGCCGACCTGATCGCGAGCGGAGAGGAAATGGACCGGCCGGTGCGGTGGCAATTCTTCCGGGAGATGCTCGAGCGGGTGAAGGCCGTGCCGGGGGTGACGAGCGCCGGCTATACCAATCGGCTGCCGGTCCGGGACGGGGGCTGGCAGGGACCGATCGAGGTGGAATCGCGGCCCGATCTGCGAGAGGCGAACCGGCCCAACTGTCTCTACCGCACCGTGACCCCGGATTATCTGCGGACGATGGGAATGGAAATCCGGGCCGGGCGGGGCGTCGAGGCGACCGACCGCGAAGGAAGCGCGCCCGTGGTGCTGGTGAGCGAATCGTTCGCCCGCAAGATGTGGCCGGGAGAGAACCCGCTCGGCCGCCGGGTCCGGACCGGGTTCATGGGAGACTCGACCTGGCTCACCGTCGTGGGCGTCGTGGAGGAGACCCGGATGTTCACCATGACCGGGGAGAATCCGATCGTGATGTATCTCCCCTGGGAACAGTCGGGGTTCCCCGGTGAGGGGCAGGTCCTCGCCATGCGCACCGGGGCCGATCCGGGCGCGGTGATCGCGGCGGTCCGCCGTCTGGTGCGCGAGCTCGACCGCCGGGTGGCCGTGGCGCGGCCGGCCGGCATTGAGGAGGTGGTGCGGACGGCGCTGGCGGAGCCGCTCCGGCTGCGCTTCTTCCTGATGCTGTTCGCCGGGCTCGCCCTGGTGCTGGGGACGGTCGGAGTCTACGGCGTGGTGTCGTACGCGGTGACCCGGAGGCGCTCGGAGTTCGGGATTCGGATGGCGCTCGGGGCGGCCCCCGGGAAGGTCCTGGCCGAGGTGGTGCGCGGGGGGATGGCGCCGGTGGCGCTCGGCGTCGGAGCCGGCCTCGTGGGAGCCGTGGCACTCTCGCGGCTCCTCGCGCGATTCCTCTACGCCGTCGCGCCGACCGACCCGGCAAGCCTCGCCGTGGCAGGTGCCGCGCTGCTCGGCGCCGGGGTGCTCGCCGCGCTGCTGCCGGGGTGGCGCGCGGGCCAGGTGAACCCGGTGGAGGCGCTCAGGGCGGAGTAGGACGCAAGGACGCAAAGACGGAAGGACGGAAAGACGGAAGGACGGGAGGGGGACGCGTCCGTTTTCGGGACGCGAAATCCCATCGGCGGACGAGGCCATCCCTTCGCAATTCTTGCTCTCCTCGCGCAAACGGTTCACCCGCAACCGCTTCCCCGGCCGGCCGGGCGGGAACGGGAGTTGCCCTGTACCGGGTGGTCGCATCATCACCGGGAGTGTGGAGGGATGACAAACCATTTTGAAATCCGGCCCTCTCCCCGCGCGCCGCTCGGGTGGTTTGGTGACGCACTCCACGATGCGCGGATCGCGGTGCGGAGCCTGGGACGGCAGCTGGGATTCACCACCGCCGTGCTGGCGACGCTGGCCCTGGGCATCGGGGCCACCGTGGCGATCTTCAGCCTGGTCCACGCGGTATTGCTCCGCCCCCTGCCATATCGCGAGCCCGCCCGCCTGGTTCACCTCTGGGAAACCCACGCCGGAGAAGTGTCTTCGAGATCGGAGGCCTCCTATCCAGACTTCCTCGACTGGAGGGCGGCGACCGATCTCTTCGCCGGCGTGGAAGGCTACAACGGCACCAACGTCACCCTGAGCGGCCCGGATGGCGCCACGCGGGTCCGCGGCTTGCGCGTCACCGCCGGGTTCACCGGCATGCTGGGCGTGACGCCGGTGCTGGGCCGCGCATTCCAGCAGGAGGATGACCTTCCCGGGGGAACCCGTTCGGTCATGCTTTCCTACGGGTTCTGGGAGCGGCGTTTCGGGGCCAGCCGCTCCATCCTGAATCAAGCCGTAGACATTGACGGCGAGCCCTATACCGTCGTCGGCGTGCTCCCCCGCGGGTTCCGCTTCGGGGACGTCGACCTCTGGTTTCCGCTCGGTGGCGGAGCCGGCCAGCGCGCGGAACGCTTCAACCACTGGGTTAACACCGTCGCGCGCTTGCGCGACGGTGTCACGATCGAGCAGGCCCGCTCGCGCATGGCCGACCTCATGCGAGCCCTCGCTGCTCAGTATCCGGAGACCAACAGCGGGCGCGGCGTGATTCTCATTCCACTGAAGGAGCAGCTCACGGGAGCCGTGCGCACGCCCCTGCTGGTGCTGCTCGGCGCCGTGACCCTCGTCCTTCTCATCGCGTGCGCCAATGTGGCGGGGCTGGTGGTCGCCCGGGCGATCGAACGCGGCCGGGAAATCGCGGTGCGCGCCGCAATCGGCGCCTCGCGGGGGCGGCTGGTGCGGCAGCTGCTGACCGAGAGCACGGTGCTCGCGCTGGCCGGCGGGATCCTGGGGGCGTGGCTCGCCGCCCTGGGCGTTCGGCTGCTGGTCGCGGCGGCCCCGGATTCGTTGTTCGACCAGATGCCGGCCCTCCGCGATGCGCAGGTGGATGGGACCGCGCTCGCGGTCGCGCTCGGCGTGGCGGCGCTCTCCGGGATCCTCGTCGGCCTGGCGCCGACCTGGTTTCTCACCCGCGGGTCGGCCGGCGACCTCCTGCGCGGGGGAGATCGCGCCGGCACCGGCAGCGCGCGCCAGCGTTTCCGCGATTCGCTGGTGACCGTCGAGATCGCGCTCACGCTGGTGCTGGTGGTCGGGGCCTCCCTGCTGGAGCGGAGCCTGGTGCGGCTGCTGCGGGTGGACCCGGGGTTCACAGCCGAGCACGTCGTCACGGCGCGGGTGGCTCTGGCCGGCCCGCCGTACGCCGACGGGGCGCCCCAGCAGCGCTTCTTCGAGGCCGCGATCGCGCGGCTCGCGTCGGTCCCCGGCGTCGATGACGTCGGTGCGGTCTCCAATCCCCCGCTCCAGGGCGGCGGCACCAACACCTTTCGGGTGGAGGGCGCCCCGGAGCCGCCCGCGTCGCGCCGTCCCGAGGCCGTCATGCGCGGCGTCGCTGGGGATTATTTCCGCACTCTGGGGATCCCGCTCGTCGCGGGCCGCGGGTTCACGGCTCGCGACGACTCGACCTCCGCGCCGGTGCTGATGATCAATCGGTCGCTCGCGCGGGGACTGTTCGCGGGCGGGAGTGCGGTGGGCCGGCGCTTGCGGTTCTACGCCTTTCCGGAGAGCGCCTGGACCATCGTCGGCGTGGTGGGTGACGTGAAGACCGCGCGCCTCGATGCCGCGCCGCCGCCCACGGTGTACCTCTCCCATCTGCAGGCGGCCGAGAACCGGATGAACCTCGTGGTGCGGGGGAACGCCGATCCGGGCGTGCTGCTCGCCGCGATCAGGCGCGTCGTCGGCGGGCTCGATCCGAGCATCCCGGTGTATGGCGCGGTCACGATGGAGGAGCAGATCGTCCGGTCCGGAGCCGTCGCCGCGCGACGCTATCCGCTCGTCCTGATCTCCGTGGCGGCCCTCGCGGCGCTGGTACTGGCCATCGTGGGGGTCTACGGTCTGATCGCCTTCGCGGTGGCGCGACGCACCCGGGAGCTTGCCATTCGCATGGCGCTGGGCGCCCAGGACCGGAGCGTCGTGGTACTGGTCGTGCGCCGCGGCGTGCTGCTCGCCGCGGCCGGCATCGCGCTCGGCGTTCCGGGGGCGCTCGCGCTGACCCGGTTTCTCGGCGGGTTACTGTACGGGGTGAGTCCGGCGGACCTCACGGTGTACACCGGAGTATCGCTCGGGCTCCTGCTGGTGACGACCGTGGCGAGCTACCTTCCCGCCCGCCGGGCAACCCTCATCGATCCGGGCATCACCCTGCGGGCTGAATAGTCCCCGTCGGCCTAACTGACCTTTCGGGCCCCGGTGACCGGTCCCCCCTGGCGGGTGCTAAGGCGGCCACCGTGCCGTCGGCCGGGGAGGGGGCAGGTCACCCGGCTATCGCCGAGGCGGGCGAGTCACCACCGGCCGGAACCGATCGTTGCCCGGCCCGAAATGCTCGACCAGGTAAGCGATCAGCCGGCCGCTCTCCTCCGGCGGAGCCTCGGCGCCCCAGCCGGTCATCTTTGCGATCGAGGCGGTCCACTGCCGCTCGGTCAAGCGCTGCTGCCGAAGCACGTCGCCCGAGTGGCAGGTCAGGCAGGCCTTCTGTGCGAGCGGCCGCCCGGAGCCGTCGGGGAGCGCCGGGGTCCGCGCCCCCAGGGAGGGCAGCGGCTTCTCGATCGGGGCCGCCCCGGGGGGCGCACCGGATTCCGTCACCTCGATCTCGACCGCATGCCAGCCGTTGGAGAGATATCCGCTCTGGTTCCATACCGGGTCGCGGGGCTGGATGGCGCCTCGACTGTCGGTCGCGCGGGCGAGGAGCCGGGCGCGCCCGAGCTGACGCGGCGTCCAGGGAAAAGTCCACCGGCGCCAGGCATAGGGATCATGTCGGGGGTCCAGCAAGGCCGCGCTCCAGGTGACGCCGTCGTCCTCGCTCACTTCGACCCTGGCGATGTCCGGCGCGCCGGAGAAGGCGAAGCCCCGGAGGTTGAGGCTCGAACCAATCCGCGCGCGGTCCGGCGCGCCGGAAAAATTGGATTTCACCGCCAGCTCCGTCACCGGTGCCATCTCCTCCGGCTTGAAGGTCACCCCGGGCGCGCCCGGATTCCTGGGGTACCGGTACCCCACATCCATATAGAAGCCCTTCTGGGGCTCGGGCTGGGCGCTGAGACGTGCCAGCCACTTCATCCAATGGTCGCCGGCCCAGCCGGGGACCACCAGCCGGGCCGGTCCGCCGTGCAGTGGAGGCAGCGGCGCGCCGTTCATCGCATAAGCGATGACGCCGTCCTCGAGCGCCTTCTCGACCTCGAGGCTGCGGTGGAACGGCGGCACCCGCGCCGGGGGCGTGTCGCTGCCGAAGGTATGAAGGTGCCGGGCCGAGGCCTTGATGCCGGCCTGCTGCAGCAGGTCCTTCACCCGAACACCGGTCCAGCGCGCGTTGCCGACGGCGCCGGGGCCCCACTGAATCCCGGGGACCGGAGGGTTCTGGAGGCTCCGGCCGTTGCCGGCGCATTGCAGGACGCAGGTGACGGTGGCCGGTGGCAGCCGCTTGAGCTCAGCGAGGCTCAATGCGAGCGGACTGGCCACCTCCCCGTCCACGACCAGCCGCCAGGCTGCCGGATCCGGGATCAGCGGCTGCCAGTGATGCCGTACGAAGAAGAGGTCGTTGGGCGTGAGGTAGTCGGTCAGCAGGTCGAGCGGGGTCTCCGCGTCGATGGCGTAGCCGTTGAGCTGCAGCATCCGCCGCCGCGGCCGCGGGAGCGCCTGGCGGATTATGCCGAGGCCGTAGAGCGGCGCGAGGGCGGCGCCCGCCGCGAGACCGAGGAACCGACGCCGATGCATCGGCTCGATCATAGCCGGAAGACGATGCCGGGGGAACCCACGCGGCACTTCGTGGCGGCCCCCCCGGGTGCCCTTTGTCCTCTGTTTAGGGACGTTGCCCGATCGCCTGGAGCCGCTGGCGCGCCTCGAGGTTGGTCGAATCCCGCCGCAAGGCTTCGCGGAACGCCGTCGCCGCGGAGACCGTGTCGCCGCGCATGAGGTGGATGTTGCCTCGGAAGACGTACATGCCGGAGGAGCGGGGAAACTGCTGCTCGTTGAGATTCAGCAGGGCAAAGGCGTCGTCGAAACGGGCGGCTCGCCCCAGCCGGAACGCCGCGATGTTGAGGGAAGGCTCGCCGAAGTCATAGGCGTCGCGTCCGTAATACCGCTCTCGCAGCGCGCGATAGACGCGAATGCTGGAATCGACTCCCGCTGCCTGTGCGGTCTCCACCATGAGCGTGAACAACGGGACCGGCCGACTGGTCCCGCGGTGGCAGGTGCCACAGGTGACCTGCAACCCGGGCGCCGTCTTCTCCGGAAGCGTGTCGATCCGCCGGTTGATCTCCTGAACCATCTGCATCATCTGCCGGGCCACCAGCTTGGTCCGCTTCTCGTCCCTGGCGAAGTCGAATCGCTCGAGCGGCAGGCCTTCCTCGCCGACGTGGCAGAACTGGCAGCGGACCCCGAGATCGCCGGCGAAGTTGCGCATCATCCCGATGACTTGAAGGACCGGGGTATTGCGGGGGATGACCCTGGTGTTCAGCAGCGAGTCCGGCGGGAAGCGGCCCGGCTGCCGTGCGAGTACGGTGCCGGGCAGGGTGAGGCCGGCGAGGACGACGACGCTGAGCAGGCGGAGGCGCATGGAACGGCTCTCCCGGGTCAGGGCTGGGGTGAGAGATGCCGGAGGTACTCCAGCGCCGCGGAATTTGTCGAATCAGCCACGAGGGCGCGCCGGAATCCGCTGATCGCCTCGCTCCGGCGGCCCTGCATGAGCAGCACCTCGCCCAGGCCGGCCTGCGCGGCGGCGCTCGTGGGGCGCAGCTCGATCATGACGCCGTACAGGCTCGCCGCCGCGTCGAGCTTCCCCCGCTGGATCAGTTTGGCCGCCGCCACAGCGAGCGCGTCGACGCCGTTCCGGGCCGGGGCGCTGGCCGAATCGCGGAACCGCTCCCGGAAGGTCTCCAGCGCCCCGGTCCAGCCGACGCGCTCTCCCGCCGCGATCAGGCTGTCGGACACCGGGTTGGTCCAGCCCTCGACGTTGTTGACCCGCGCCTCGATGGTCAGCTCGATGGTGATCTCGTCCCCGACGGAGAAGCGGCCCGGATCGAATTCGCTGTTCCAGAACGCGGTGCCCAGAATCCCGAAGGCCTTGCGGCTCAGGGTGGTCCGCCCCGCGAAGCCGATCCGACGGTTCCCCCAGGCGTCCCGCTCGCTGCCGTGGAGCTGGGTGACCGGGAATTCGATCTCCCGGGTGACGCCGTGCATCGTGAGCGCGCCGGCCAGCCGAAGGCCTTCGGGTCCCCGGCTGAGCCGGGAGCTCCGGAAGCCGATCCGCGGATACTTCCCGGCGTCGAAGAAGTCCGGGCTGCGCAGGTGATCGTCCCGGAACTTGACGTGGGTATCGATGCTCCCGACGTCGATGACGACCGAGACCGAGGAGCGGGTGACGTCGCTGCTGTCGTACATGATCGTTCCGCCGAATTGCGCGAAGCTCCCCCGAACGTGCGATAGCCCCATGAACGGCACCGTGAACTCGATCATCGAGTGGGGCCAGTCGAGCTCGTAGCGCTGCACGCGGAGGCCGGTCGGCGCGGTGAGCGACGCGAGGGTCGGCGACTGGGCGGCCAGCGCGCCGGTCACCCGCACGACCATGACCAGGCCGAGCACCGACTGGAATCGAAGCCGCATCACCGCCTCCGCGAGGGTATGCGGGAACGCTAGCTCGCGACGGGGCCGTTCAGGTGGCCGCCGGGTCCGGGTATTGTCAAGAAATGGTTGGGGCACGGCGCCGCCTCTCGCGACGCGTTAGAATCTGCCCCATGCCGTCTGCGCCAACCTCTCACCAGCCGGCCCTGGCTCGGCGGCGCCCCGGCTGGTTCGTCTTCGGGGCGCTGCTGCTCACGCTCGGGGTGACCGTCGTGCTGGCGCTCGACGCGCTGGCCACGGCGCGGAGGCACCGCGCGGCCGCCCAGGCCGTGCTGCGCGACTACGCGGGCTTCGCCGCGGGCGAGCTCGAGTCCCGGCTGCAGGCCGCGCTGGCGCAGCGCTTCTTTCCCCTGCTGAGCCTCCTGGCCGCCAGGGGGGCGACGAATCCGGGAACGCCGCTCCCCGCGCCGGCGGCGCTGACGGCGGGCGCCGACACGGCGCTGTGGCGCGCGGCGGGAGCCGAGCTGGCCTTCTTCCGGAAGCACGGCCGCGATCCGCTCGAGACCAGCGGGGCGACCCTGCCGGAGCCGGTGCGCGCCGGGCTGGCCGACTCGGCGCCGGCCCGCGCGCGCGGGTTGCTCGCAACCCGAGCCTATCTCGCCATCCTCGTGCTGCCGTCTTCCCTCGGCGGGCGGATCGCCGTGCTCGCGGCCGGGCGGGACACCACGCCGGCGGGCCCGTCGCTCTACGGCATCCTGTTGTCCGCGGGCGCGCTCCAGGCGCTGCTCCCCGCCGCGCTGGCGCGGGCGCCGCTGCTTCCTCCCAGCCTTACCGGCGGTACCCGGCTCGATTCCGCGGTAGCCTACCGGATCCTCCGCCCCGACGGCTCCGTGTTCCTCGAGGCCGGCGGCGTGCCGGCCGGCACATTCACCGCGACCCACACCCTGGATCCGGTCTGGGGCGGCTTCCGGACCGAGGCGATGCTGCGGCCGTCGCTGGCTTCCCGGCTGATCATCGGCGGAGTTCCCTCATCCCGCCCCCCGCTCGTCCTCGCGCTGCTCGGCGTGGCCACGCTGCTGGTGGTCACCGCGACCGTTCAGCTCCGGCGCGAGCGCGAGGTCGCCCGGCTGCGCGAGGAATTCGTGGCCGGCGCCTCGCACGAGCTCCGCACTCCGCTGGCGCAGATCCGGCTCTTCAGCGAGACCCTCCGGTTCGGCCGGGTGCGCAGCGAAGCCGAGCGGGACCGCTCCTTCGAGATCATCGACCGCGAGACCCGGCGGCTCGGCAACCTGGTCGAGAACCTGCTCTACGTGAGCCGGGCCGGGCAGGGGACCCTCCGCATTTCGCGCCGGGAGCTCGACCTGGCCGGCGAGCTGCGCGACGCGGTCGAGAGTTTCGCGCCGATCGCCGCCGCGCGGGGCGCGACGCTTTCGCTCGAGGTACCCGCCGAGCTCGAGGCCCGGGTGGACGGCGACGCCTTCCGGCAGATCGTGCTCAATCTGCTGGACAACGCGGTCAAGTACGGCCCGCCCGGCCAGACGGTCACGGTGGGGCTCGAGGCCGTGGACGGCCGCTCCCGCCTGATCGTGGACGATCAGGGTCCCGGCATTCCGGAGCGGGAGCGGGCCCGCGTCTTCGAGCGGTTCGTGCGATTGGAGCGCGAGCGCGAGATGAACACGACCGGGACCGGGCTGGGGCTGGCGCTGGTGAGCAGCCTCGCCGCCCTCCACGGGGGCCGCGCCTGGGCCGACGAGGCGCCGGGCGGCGGGGCCCGGGTCGTGGTCGAGCTCGGGCACGGGGAGGGGTAGCATGGCCCGGGTGCTGGTGATCGAGGACAACGCGGAGCTCGCCTACGGGCTGCGCAACAATCTCGAGATCGAGGGACATGCCGTGGCCGTCGCATCCGACGGCAACGACGGGCTGGCCCAGGCCCGGCGGGGGCACGCCGACCTGGTGATTCTCGACCTGATGCTGCCGGGGCTCGACGGGTTCCGGGTGCTGCGGGCGCTGCGCGAGCGCGACCGGGACACTCCGGTCCTCATCCTGACCGCCCGCGGGGAAGAGGGCGACAAGGTGCGCGGGCTCAAGCTCGGCGCCGACGACTACGTGACCAAGCCGTTCGGGCTCCTGGAGCTGCTCGCGCGGGTCGAGGCGCTGCTCCGGCGCCGCGAAGCGGGCAGGACGGCCGGCGAGGTCCTGCACTTCGGCGCGATCGAAGTGGATCGCGCGGCGCGGGCGGTTCGGAAGAACGGCGAGACGATCGGCCTGGCCCCCAAGGAGCTCGATCTGCTGCTCGCGCTGCTCGATGCCCGGGGCGCCGCGGTGAGTCGCCTGACCTTGATGCAGCAGGTCTGGGGGTATCAGGCCGATGTGCTGAGCCGGACGGTGGACAGCCACGTGCTCGAGCTCCGCCGCAAGCTGGAGCCCGACCCCGCGGAGCCGCGCCACATTCTCACCGTCCGGAAGGTCGGCTACCGCCTGGAGCGCTAGACCCGCCCGCCAGCTGCCCCGGAGAGCTCCGGCGACTCAGTACCGGTAGTGTTCCGGCTTGTACGGCCCCCCCGGCTGGACCCCGATGTAGTCCGCCTGCTCCTGGGTGAGCGGCGTGAGCCTGACGCCCAGCTTGTCGAGGTGCAGCCGCGCCACCTTCTCGTCGAGGTGCTTGGGCAGCACGTACACCTGCTTCTGGTATTTCCCCGCGTTGCCATGCAGCTCGATCTGCGCCATCACCTGGTTGGTGAAGCTCGCCGACATGACGAAGCTGGGATGCCCGGTGGCGCAGCCGAGATTGAGGAGCCGCCCCTCGGCCAGGATCATCACGCTGTGGCCGTCCGGAAAGACCCACTCGTCGTACTGCGGCTTGATATCAATTCGCTTGATGCCGGGCACCTTCTTGAGCCCGGCCATGTCGATCTCGTTGTCGAAATGGCCGATGTTGCCGACGATCGCCTTGTCCTTCATCCGCGCCATGTGCCGGGCGGTGAGGATGTTGAAGTTGCCGGTGGCGGTGATGAAGATGTCCGCCGTCTCCACCACGTCGTCCACCGTCACCACCTGGAACCCTTCCATCGCCGCCTGGAGCGCGCAGATCGGGTCAATCTCGGTGATCACCACCCGCGCGCCCTGGCCCTTGAGCGCCTGGGCGCACCCCTTGCCGACCTCCCCGTAGCCGCAGACCACCGCGACCTTGCCCGAAAGCATCACGTCGGTGGCGCGGTTCAACCCGTCGATCACCGAGTGGCGGCAGCCGTAGATGTTGTCGAACTTGGACTTGGTGACCGAGTCGTTGACGTTGATCGCCGGGAAGAGCAGCGTCCCCGCCTTCATCATCTCGTAAAGCCGGTGCACCCCGGTCGTGGTCTCCTCGGAGACGCCGCGGAGACCGGCGGCGACCCCGGTCCAGCGGCCGGGATTCTTCCGCTGCTCGTCCCGGAGCAGGTCGAGGATGACCCCCCACTCCTCCGGGTCCTTCTCCTGATCGAACGTGGGGATTCTGCCCGCCTTCTCGAACTCGGCGCCCTTGTGCACCAGGAGCGTGGCGTCGCCGCCGTCGTCGAGCAGCAGCGTCGGTCCCGAGCCGTCCGGCCACATGAGCGCCTGCTCGGTGCACCACCAGTATTCCGGGAGCGACTCGCCCTTCCAGGCATAGACCGGCGTGCCGCGCGGCTGGGCCACGCTCCCGTCTCTTCCGACGACCACCGCGGCGGCGGCGTGGTCCTGGGTCGAGAAGATGTTGCAGGAAACCCAGCGCACATCGGCGCCGAGCTCGACCAGGGTCTCGATCAGCACCCCGGTCTGCACCGTCATGTGGAGCGAGCCCATGATCCGGGCGCCGGCCAGCGGCTTCTTCCCTTTGTACTCGACGCGGAGCGCCATCAGGCCCGGCATCTCCTGCTCGGCGAGCCGGATCTCCTTCCGGCCGAACTCCGCGAGAGCCAGGTCCTTCACCTTGAACGGCTCGCGGCCGGAGGCGCGGGCGGCGTCGAAGGGGTGCGAGACGGTCATGGTGGTCATGTGCCAACTCCATGTGGGAACAGCGTGAACGGTCAACAGTCAACGGTCAACGGGAACTGCATTCGTCAGCGGGAACAGCCTGCGTCCACGGGAACTGCCTTCGTCACCGGGAACTGCCCGCCCGCGCCGTCATCGCGAACAGGGGCGGTCCCTTGGCGGCCGGGTCCGCCGGTAGCGCAATAAAGCGGATCGCCTCGAAGTGCGCTTCGGTGAGCCGGCCGCGGAGCTCCGGCTCCGCGAAACCGAGCCATTGATGTCCCATCTGCTCGCGATACTCCGCGTGCTCGTGGGGCAGCATGTCCACCACCAGCAGCCGGCCCCCGCGCTTGAGCACCCGGTGCGCCTCGGCGAGCACCCGCGCCGGCTCGCCGGCGTGGTGGAGCACCAGCACGAGGAGCGCCGCGTCGAGCTCGTGGGTCCTGACCGGCAGCGCCTCGAGGGCGCCGATCCGGAGCTCCAGGTTGGCGAGCTCCCGGGCCCGCTGCCGGGCGTTCCGGAGCATCGCCGCCGATTCGTCCACGCCCACGACCCGCCGCACGAACGGCGCGAGCGTGGCCGCGAGCTGGCCGGTGCCGCAGCCGAGGTCGCCCACGGTCCAGTGCTCGTCGAGGAGGCCGAGGAGCCCGACCAGCGCCGCCCGCTCGCCGAAGAGCTCGGAGCGGAGCCGGTCCCAGCGTCCCGCCGCCGTCGCGAAGAACCGCTGCGAGGCGGCGTGCCGCTCCGCCAGAACCCGCTGCAGCCGCTCCCCGTCCCGGCGGGCCTCAGGGGAGCCGCCGACCTCGTCCCGGACCGCGAGCCAGAGCCGGCGCGCCGAGGGCGGGAGGTCCCGCGCCGGCATCCGGTACCAGTTGCTGGTGCCCTCGCTCCGGGTCACCACGAGCCCCAAGTCCGCCAGGACCTTCAGGTGCCGGCTCACCGTGGACTGAGGAAGCCGGAGCGCGGCCTGGATTTCCCGGACCGAGAGCTCCTGCCGCTCCAGCGCGAGGAGCAGGCGGCCGCGGATCGGGTCCGCCAGGGCGGAGAGCCGGCCGAAGACGGCGGGGGCGGTCATCGGTTTGATCTGTTCATCCGGATTGAAGGGTAAACCATCCCGGCCGCGGGGTCAAGCCCGGGCCCGGCGCCCGGCCGGCCGGTCCCTCCGAGCGGGGAAAGCACCCACCAGCGGTGAGCTCCGCCGCGGGGCGAAACTGTGCGTCCGGGGGGCGGAGCAGACGTCCAGAGTAAGCAGCGCCCACCAGGGGCCAGGCGCCCCGGAAGGACTAGAATCCAGGACCTATGAGGATCCCGTTCCTGCTGGTGCTGGGGGCCGCCGCGCTTTCGGCTCCCGTGCTCTCCGCACAACAGAAGCCCGACTCCATCACTGCCCCCAAGCCCGCCGGCGCCATGGCCGATTCAGCGGCAAAGGCGAAGGCCGACTCGGCGGCCAGGGTCAAGGCCGCGAATGCCAAGCCCAAGGTGGACTTCGCCCGGCTCAAGTTCATGGAGGGGTGCTGGCGGGGCCGCCTCGACAAGGACACCGAGGTCGAGGAGATTTGGACCTCGCCCTCCGAGAATCTGCTGCTGGCCACCACGCGCTACCTGAAGAAGGGCCGCGCCACCGGCTTCGAGTTCACCCGGATCCAGGCCGAGGATACCACGGTCGTCTTCGCCGCTTCGAGCGAGGGCAAGCCCGCGGACGTCTTTCCGCTCAAGACGCTGGCCGACGAGTACGTGCTGTTCGAGAACCCGGCCAAGACGTTTCCGAAGCGCATCATGTACCGTCTGGCCACCGACGGGGCGCTGATTCCACGCAATGAAGGCGACGGGCCCAGCGTCGAGCTCCGGATGCTCCGGGTGAAGTGCCCGGGGGCGGATATCAAGCTCAAGCCGTGATGCCGGCCGGCGCCTCGCCGGCTGCTACGGAATGGGGGGCTTGGGCGGGGAATCGGGGCGCGGCTGTGGGCGGCGGCGCACCGAGTCCCGGATCCGGCGCGCATCCCGGAGCACGGAATCGAGCGCGGCGCGGTCGAACGTATTGAAGTTGAAGTCGAAGCTCCGGGCCTGCCGGGCGGCCTGTCGCTTCTCGAGCCAGCCGGTCAGCTGGTCCGCCAGGGCCCGGGGCAGACCGGCGCTCTCGCTTCGGGGCCGTGCGCTCCGGATCGAGCGGTTGTTGACCGGGTGCTGCGGGTCGCGGAGCACCAGATAGAGGCGGATGCTGTCCCCGCGGGGCTGCAGGTATCCCATCACGACGGCGTCGGCGCCGAAGGTTGCTCCCAGCGCGGTCGGCTCGACGCCCCGCTTGAGCGCCGCGCGCACCGGCTCCCCCGACACGACATGGATTCCGGGCAGGTGCCCCAGGATTCCGACCAGCGAATCGGTCACGGCGCGCGCCAGGGCAGCCTGGGAAGTGTCGCCGGTCCGGTCCAGCACGTCCTGGAGCACCAGGCGTATCGGTCCGCCGCGGATCTTCTCGCCCGGATGCCAGATCTCTCCCGGCACCGGCAGCCCGGGCAAGACCCCCATGCCCTTGCCGCCTGGTTCAACTTTGATTCCGACCCGCGCCGAGGCGAACATCCGCATCACCGAATCGGTGACCAGCCGCTGGACCTCCATCCGGATCGAATCGAGCTCCTTCTGGGTGACGCCGGGGGCGGGCGCCGGCGCCTTCCGCTGGCTCAACCGGCGCGAGACCGCCGCGGCGATGGCGTCCGAGTCGGCGCGGGTCAGGAGCTGCCGGGAGGAGCCCGCAGTGTCGGTGGGCGTGAGCTGGTGCGCAGTGGGTAGTGGGCGGTGGGCAGTGTCGCCCGGGACGCCGGCGGCGGAGTCCGACGGGGCGAGAGCCGGCAGAGAGCCCATCGAGGCGGCGCGCGGGCTCGGCTGCCAGTACGCGTACGCCACGGCCGCGAGCGCCACCGCGAGCGCGACGCCGCCGGCGAGGATCAGCATTCGCCGCGCGGACCCGGGGCGAGTCAGGTCCATCGCGAGCGTCCGGCTCACCGCCCGCATGCCGGACGACGTGATGCGGACCTCGCCCAGCGCGCCGAGCAGCTCATCGGCCGAGGCGTAGCGCGCCGCCGGCTCCTTCTCGAGGCAGCGCATGATGATGGCGGAGAGCACCGGCGGCACGTCGGCCCGCTGCAGGTGCGGCGGAGTCGGGCGCTCGGTGAGCTGGCGCGCCAGCGTCTGCTGGGGCGACGAGCCGGCGAACGGCGAGGAGCCGGACAGGAGCTCGTAGGCGAGCAGCCCCACCGCGTAGAGGTCAATCCGGTGATCGGCGGCGGGATCGGCGGCCAGCTGCTCGGGGGCCATATACGCCGGGGTCCCGACCGCGACGCCGACGGTGGTGGCGGCCGTGCCGGGAAGCGACTCGCTGATCGCCTTCGCGACGCCGAAGTCGGTGACCACGGCGTGGGAGCGCTGCAGCAGGATGTTCTCCGGCTTGATATCGCGGTGCACCAGGCCCTGCGAGTGGGCATAGGCGAGCGCGTCCACCACATCCTGGAGCACGGCCACGACCTGCGCGGCCGGAAGCGGTCCATCGTGCTCGAGCCGGAGGCGCAGCGTCTCGCCCTCGACGAACGGCATCGTGTAGTAGAGGATGTCCCCTACCTGCCCGGCAGTGAGAAGTGGCACGATGTGGGGGTGCTGGAGCCGTGCCGCGAACTGGATCTCGCGGCGGAACCGCTCGCGGTTGACGCCGGCGGTGAGCTCGGGGGGGAGGACCTTGATGACGACGCGGCGGCCCAGGGCCCGCTCGGTCGCGAGGAACACCCGGCTCATGCCGCCCCCACCGATCTCCCGCTCGATCTCGTAGGTCGAGTCGAGCGCGCCGCGCAGGGTGGCCAGGAGGGCGGGGTCGGGAGTGGCGGCCATCATAGAAGACTACCACGGATTCGGGAGAAGCGTGCGGGCCCCCGGGTGCAACCTTTCGGGGCCGTACGGTCACTCATCCCCAACGGCCATCGAGGCCGGCTATCCGGGGGAATACACATATGATGCGCGCTGCCGCGGGAGTGATGCTTCTGGCCCTCCTGGCGGGGGAAGACCTCCCGGCCCAGGAGTCGGCCGCGGGCAAGACCGGCCGGCGGACGCTGATGCCGAGGGAACCCGCCACGGAGGGGGACGATCAGGCCTAGTGCCGGTGCCCCCCGAGGTCGCGGGAGGCGATCGCCGCCCAGCCGATCCGATCGAGCCCCGCGAGGTCCGCCACGAACTTCGCGTCGGTCCGGTCGAGTTCGGGCCAGCGGGCCGGATCATCGGGCGCGAAGATTCCGGCCAGCACCGCCATCCCGCCGTCCACCAGCGTGCGGCCGAGCGGATTCTGGTAGATCGCGATCACCCGATAGGGCCGGCCGGCGCGCAACCGGAGGCCGTTTCCCGTCACACCAAACAGCTTCCGCCCTACTCCCGAGACCTTGCCCGCCGAATCCATCTTCGTTCTGAGCTCGAACAGCACTTTGCCGTTCGTCAGGTCCACCAGCGCAATGGATTCAGCGTAGTCGTGGAGATGCCCGCCGGCCCCGAGAATCCGACCACCTGTCGGGAGCACAAAGTCCAGGTGATGCACTGTGCGCCCGGGGCCCACATCGAAGGCGTCGGTGTCGCGCGGGCCGAATCCCAGATCGATGGCGAACGGGCGCACCTCGCGGGGCCGCGGCATCGTGTTCTCCGGCAGGTACGGAATCACGAAATCGAGCATGACGTCGTGCAGATCCTCTCCCGTCTCGTTGGCCCAGGCCGAGAGCAGGGCCATCTCGGCGCCGGATTCGATCCGCACCCCGACGGAAGACGGGAGGAGCACGTCGTCGGTCTCCTGACCCAGGGCGATCGTCCGCTCGAACACCGGCTCCAGGAGCTGTCGTCGCTCGAGGTGCAGCAGGTTGACGTGATGCAGCAGGCGGCGCGACAGCGGCCGCCCTTCGCCGTCGTGGATACTGATTCGGAATCCTCGTACCCACCCGCCCGCCGGCCAGGCGAAGCGCAGGAGCGGAATGCCGTGCCCGCCGTGGTGCATTCCCGCGTGGTCCTCGCCCGTTGGTGAGGCGGCGAGGTGAAACGGCCCCAGGGTCAGGATCACTTCATGGCTCTTCGAATCAACCCGCACCGTGAGCGGTGGGACGTCGGTGGAGAGCAGAACCGCGAGCGAGAGCAGGGGCGCGAACATCTGATCCTCCGTAGTGCCGCCACGGGGTGCGGCGGACACGCGGAAGGATCGGGATCGGGGGTCAAGCCGAGGTCAAGCGCAGGTTCGGCGGGATATCTTTGCCGGATGCGGGCGGCAACGCTTCCGCCCTCCGCGAGCATCTTACCAGGATGAGCGGTACCCGGGGCCACCAGCGAAGGAGCACGATCATGCTCGGCAAGGACCTCTCGTACGCGATCCGGACCCTGCTCAAGAGTCCGGGGTTTGCCCTCACCGCCATCTTCACCATCGGGCTCGGCATCGGCGCCTCGACCGCGATCTTCAGCGTGGTCAATGCGGTGCTGCTCCGGCCGCTGCCCTATCGGAACGCCGGCCGGCTGGTGCTGCTCTGGAGCGACCTCAGGGCGCGCAACGTCAAGGACTTCCCCGTCTCGCCCGGGGACCTGCCCGACATCCGCGCCGGGGGGACGCTCTTCGAGGGGTTTGCCGGAGTGGGCACCTTCCGCCAGCCGCTCACCGAAGACAACGTGGAGCCGGAGCAGGTCCGGGTGGCCGGAGTGACTCCCAATATCTTCTCGCTCCTTGGCGTACCGGTGGCGCTGGGGCGCAGCTTCGTCGAGGAAGACGGGACCCCGAACCAGCGGGTGCCCCGGCCGGCGCCGGGTGCGCCACCCCCGGCCGATTTCACACCGCCGCCCCGGCTCCCGGACAACATCATCCTGAGCGACGCCTTCTGGCGCCGCCGCTACGGCTCCGACAAGGCGATTATCGGGAAGACCATCAACCTCGGCGGCGGCATGGCGCACGTGGTCGGGGTGCTCGCGCCCGGCGCGGAGCTGCTCTTCCCGCCCAAGGTGAGCGTCGAGCGGCACCCCGACATCTGGGAAGCGCTCCGGCTGGACATGGCCAATACGCCGCGAACCTCGGTGTTTCTCCGGGTGATCGGCAGGCTCAAGCCCAACGCGACGATCGAGCAGGCCCAGACCCAGATGGATCTCGTCGGGGCGGACATCCAGCAGCGGTTCCCGGTCAAGAAGACCGCCGACGTCCATTTCCGGCTGGAGCCGATGGCCGGGAACCTCGTGGCGGATGTGAAGCCGGCGCTGCTGGCGCTCATGGGCGCGGTGATCTTCGTGCTGCTGATCGCCTGCGCCAACGTGGCCAACCTGCTGCTGGTGCGGGCGTCGTGGCGGGAGCGGGAGCTGGCGCTCCGGGCGGCATTGGGCGGGTCGTGGTGGCGGCTGGTGCGTCAGATGCTCGCGGAGAGCATGGTGCTGGCGATCGCGGGGGCGGCCCTGGGTATCGGGCTGGCTCGATTGGGTATCGCACTGCTGGTGCGGCTGCGGCCGCCCAACCTGCCGAGGCTCGATACCGTGAGCATCGATCCGATGGTGCTGGGGTTCACCGCGGTGGCCTCGGTGGGTGCCGCGCTGCTGTTCGGCCTGGTGCCGGCGCTCAGGGCTTCCCGGCCGGACGCCATGGATGTGCTGCGTGCGGGCAGCCGGTCACTGGCCCGGGCGTCGGGGCGGAGACTCCGCAACACCGTGGTGATGGCGGAAGTGGCGCTGTCGTTCGTGCTGCTGGTGGGCTCCGGTCTCATGCTTCGCAGCTTTCTCGCGCTGGAGCGTACCGACCCGGGGTACGATCCCAACGGACTGCTCACCTTCCTGGTCAATCCCCGGGTGAGGGGAGACACGGGCCGCGCCGCCTTCATGCAGACCATGCGGGAGCGGCTCGGCGCCATTCCCGGGGTCCAGGCGGTCACCGCCGCGTCCCCGCTGCCGCTGGACGGCGAGTTCGCCACCGCGCGCTGGGGCACCGAGGCGGCGGCTCTGGATCCGGCGCTGTTCCAGCAGGCCAACATCCACGTGGTGCTGCCGGGTTATTTCGAAACCATGCGCGCCAGACTCATTGCGGGCCGGACCTTCACCGAGGCCGACAATAATCCCAACGCCAAGGTACTGATCATCGACCAGCGGCTGGCCGCCAAGGCGTTCCCCAATCAGCCGGTCCGGTCGGTGGTGGGCAAACGGCTCCTGTTCCGGCCGCGGACGCCGGAGCCGGAGCTGTTCGAGGTGATCGGCGTGGTGGCCAATGAGCGGCACGTCTCGCTGACCGCCGATGGCCCGGAGGCGGGGTTCTTTACCGACGGCTACATGGGGTGGGGGAACGCGGGCCGCTGGGTGCTGCGCACCGGCGGCGACCCGGATCGCCTGGTTCCGGCGATGCGCCAGGCGGTCAAGGACATCGATCCTCTGCTCGCGATCGCCGAGGTGCAGCCGATGAGTGTCCTGGTGGACCGGGCCAAGGGTCCCACCCGGTTCGCGCTGGTGCTGATCGGGGTCTTCGGCTTCATCGCCGTGGTGCTGGCGACGGTGGGCCTCTACGGCGTGCTCTCCAGCGTGGTCCGGCAGCGGACCTCGGAGATCGGGGTGCGGATGGCGCTGGGCGCCCAGCGGGGCAACATCTTCCAGCTGGTCATCGGGCAGGGACTCAGGCTCTCCGGGGCCGGGATACTGCTTGGTGCGGCGGGGGCGCTGGCGCTGACCCGGGTCATGTCCTCCATGCTGGTGGGGGTCAAGCCGAGCGACCCGCTCACCTTCGGCTCGATCGGGCTCCTGTTCGTGGGGATCGCCGCCGCGGCGTGCTGGCTGCCGGCCCGGCGCGCGGCGGGCCTGGATCCGACGGTGGCGCTCCGGGAGGAGTAGGCGACTCGTCCCGGGAACGGCGGCGGACGCCTTCGCGAAGCGGGCTAACCCGCTCGCTTCGCCCCATGCTCTTCCAGCAGCCGCACGATCTCCGGCCGCTTGAAGAACTCGGCCCAGCCCAGAGCGTCGCCGTCGTGCATGCTGTCGCGGATGCGCGGATCGGCGCCGCCCTCGAGCAGCAGGCGCGCGACCTCCGGGTGGCCGCCCAGCGCGGCCAGGTGCAACGGCGTCAGCAGGGCGCCCCAGTGCGACCAGCGCGCGTTGGGATCCACGCCATGCGCCAGCAGCCAGCGCACCGCGGCGGCATCTCCCCGTTTCGCCATCAGGTGCAGGACGCCGAAGTCCGCGCCGCCCTCGCTCGCCAGACGGGGGTTCTCGCCCAGCAACCGGGCGGCCGCGTCGAACTCTCCCAGCGCCAGCGCGGTGAACAGGTCCATCGCGCCGCGGGCGCGCAGCACCTCGCTCACCCGCCGGTCTATTTCGGGCGAGGTCGCGTAGGCCGCGGGCGGGTACCCGGTGCCATCGCGCACCAGCGGATCGGCTCCCAGCTCCAGCAGCAGCGCGACCATGTCGGGACGATTCATCCGCACCGCGAAGTGCAGCGGCCGCTGAAAGTCCTCGTTGCGGCTCATCGGCCGGTCGAGCTGCGCCGGGTCCGCCGCCACGATGCGGCGCACCTCGTCCCCGAGCCGGAGCGCGATGGCGGAAAAGATGTGATGCCGCGCGCCGCGGCCGACCAGGAAGTCCACGATGGCGCGATGCACGGCGTCGTCGCAGCCGTTCCAGCAGCTCGCCCAGCCGATAACCTCGAGCGCGTGGTCGTCGCCCTGCCCCACGACATCGCCGCCGGCGTCGGCCAGCCGCCGCACCACATCGAGATGACCCGCCGCGGCGGCCCAGTGCATCGCGTAGGTGTTGTCTCCCTTCTCGCGCGCGTTCACCTCCAGGCCCCGCCGCAACAGCAGATCCACCAGGGCCAGGTGCCCGGCGAAGGCCGCGAGGTGCAGCAGGGTGTGCTCGTACGGCTGATTTCTGGCCTGCAGCTTTTCGGGATGCCGGTCGAGGAACGCGGTCAACACAGCCAGGTCGCCGCCCTTCGCCGCGTCGAACAGCTGCCCGTCCAGCGTCAGCGAATCGATGCGGGCCTTGAGCGCGCGCCAGCTCGCGAAGCCGTACCGCCTGGCGAGTTCGAGCTGCGCCTCGGCCAGCCGGGCCGACGGATTGGTCCGGCGCAGCTCGGCGAGCCGCTGCTTCGCCTGCTTGCGGAGCCACTCGAGGCTGGGGGAATCCGGGAGGGACAGCGGAGCCGACATGGAAACCTTCCTTCCGTAAGAACCGCCCGGGGTCCGCAGTAGGGGCGAGGAAGCGAAGGTTTTTTCGAGCACAGACAGGGTGGGTTGAACCCTTTACGCGGACCGTTGGCCGCCCCTGCGGCGCTGGTGTAATGTTAGCGTCCTCCGCGGAGCGCATCAAGGGAATGAGCGACCCTGCCACCGGCTGGGCACCCGCCAACCGGGCGTGGTCCAGCGAAACGGGGCTCCGCTGGAGCAACGATTCGCTCCGCCGCGTGCTGCTCGCCCTCCGCGAACGCGACCAGGCGCCCGGGGATCCCGCCGCTGGCGCTCTACGTCTGCATGCTGGAAGAGGCGGGCATGCGGATCGATCGAGCCTCGCTGCCGCGGGCCGCGCGGCCCTAGGTCCCGAGCGCGAGCAGCGGGGCCGACGCGACACTGCGCAGCGCGGTGACCCCTGTGGGTCCTCGCGGGGCGGGTATCTTTCGGCATGACTGGATCCCGCCGCGCCACGTCTCACCTCCCGCGCGACGACCAGAGGACGCGAGCCGGATGACCCAGCGACTCGAATACCGCGACGGAGTGCGGCGGGCCTACCCCGACGTCTATTCACCGGAGGCGCTCCGGGCCTTGGAGGCGCTGGCGCCGTTCAATCGGGACCGCCGCGAGGTGATGGCCGCCCGCATCGCGCGGCGACTGGCGCGGGCCCGCGGCCACCAGCGCATCGGCTTCCTCGACCCCGGAGCGCTGATCCCGCGCACCGGCATCCGGGTGCAGGACGCCCGGGACGGGAGCTTCGAGGGCGGCGAGATCCCCGCCGATCTCAACCGGCAGTGGATCCAGGGCACCGGGCCGGCCACCCGACCGCGGGTGAGCGTAGAGACCGGCCTCCGCAACGCCGCCTATGCGCTGCTCTCCGGGGCCGACGGCTGGATGTTCGACGGCGAAGACGCGCTCGGACAAGTCACCACCATGTCGCTCGACAACCAGCGCAACCTCCGCCTCGCGATCGCCCGGGACCCGCTTTTCCTGCGGGTCGCCGAAGACGTCGCCGCCGAGATGAACCGCTGGGCCCAGGGCTTCTTCGGACGGCCCATCATCGCCGACTGGCGTCGGCAGCTCGACTTCACCACCCGGATCTTCCGGGCCCGCGGTCTCCACCTGGACGACCGCCACGTCCGCGAGGCGGACGGCACCGGCTTCTCCGCCTCGATCGTGGACCTCGTGCTCTACGTCGTCAATAACCACCAGCGCCTGGGTGAGGCGGGGGCCTCGGTCGTCCTCTATCTGCCGAAAATCCAGACCGCTGAGGAAGCCGCGCTGTGGAACGAGCTGCTCGGCGCGCTGGAGGAACAGCTCGGGATGCCGGTGGGGACGATCAAGGCCTACGTCCTGGTCGAGCAGGTCGAAGCGGCCTTTCAGCTGATGGAGATTCGCGCCGCCCTCGGCCGCCACTTCGTCGGTTTCAACACCGGGCGCTGGGACTACATCAACAGCGTCGCCGACGCGATGGCCTGGGACCAGGGGTTCATCAACCCCAACATCGACGCCATCGGCATGACCTACGGCTACATGCGCAACTACGAGGACCGGGTGCGCCGGGCGGTGAGCACCCCGGACCGAAGCGGCCGCCACGCCCTCTGGCAGGGCGGCATGGAGCCCAACATTCCGGTCGGCTCCGACGCGGGCGTCGCCGCGGGGATGCAGCGGGCCAAGGCGGGGGGCGAGCGGGAGCAGCGGGCGGGAGCGAGCGGCAAGTGGGTCGCGCATTGGAAGATGGTGCACATCGTGCGGCCGGTGTGGGAGGAGGCCGGCGCCGACAACCAGCTCGCCCGCGAGTTCCCGCCGCTCACCTACACCGAGGAGGACGCCGACGGGCTGTTCCTGCTCGAGCCGGCGCCGCGCACCGTCCGGGGCGCCCGCGATCTGTTGAGCGTCGCCCTGCAGTACGGCAACGCGTTCGGCCAGGGGTTCCAGGCCGTGGCGCTCAAGCCGGCGGATTTCTTCGGCGACGACGACGTGCTCTACCTGATGGAGGACATGGCCACCGGGGAAATCCGGCTCAGCATCCTGTGGGAGTGGCTGCAGAAGGGCGCCCGGCTCACCGCCTCTGACGCCGAGACCGGCGTCCGCGCCGGCGACAGCTTCGACTCGGCGCTCTTCCAACGCCTGCTCGCCGAGGAGTACGACAAGCTGCTTGGCGCCGGGGACCGCGACGTCCACGACGACTCGAAGGGTACGACTTTGCCCATCGCGCGGGAGATCGTCGCCACCTACGTGAGCAATCGCAGCAAGACACCCTGGTACATCGACCTCCTGAACCTGAATCTCGACAACCACGACCTCGCCACCGCCCGGTCCCGCATCCGGTCCTACCTCGACGCCTTCGAGCGGGACGGGACCCGGATCACCGAGCGCCCGAACTTTGTCGTTGAAGGAAGGATCCCGGCATGAGCACGTTCGAGCATGAGGTCGCCGCAGTCGAAGCGTGGTTCGCCAGTCCCCGCTTCGCCGGCATCCTCCGCCTCTACACCGCGCGCCAGGTGGTCGAGCAGCGCGGCAGCATCGAGCAGGACCATCCGGTCGCCCGCGAGGCCGCGGCGGCGTTCTACGATCGCCTGCGCCAGCTGTTCGCCGCCGGGAAGAGCATCACCACCTTCGGCCCGTACTCGCCGGGGCAGGCGGTGACCCTGAAGCGGATGGGCATCGAGGGGATCTACCTCGGCGGCTGGGCGACCTCCGCCAAGGGCGGCACCAGCGAGGACCCGGGACCCGATCTCGCGAGCTACCCGCTGAGCCAGGTGCCGGACGAGGCGGCCACCCTGGTGCGCGCGCTGCTCACCGCCGACCGCAACCAGCACTACCTGCGCCTGCGCCTGACCGACGCCCAGCGCGCGGCGACGCCGGCGCACGACTTCCGGCCCTTCATCATCGCCGACGCGGACACCGGGCACGGCGGCGACCCGCACGTGCGCAACCTGATCCGCCGCTTCGTGGAGGCCGGCGTCCCGGGCTACCACATCGAGGACCAGCGGCCGGGCACCAAGAAGTGCGGCCACCAGGGCGGCAAGGTGCTGGTGGCGCAGGACGAGCAGAACAAGCGGCTGAACGCGGCGCGGTTCCAGCTCGACGTCATGGGAGTCCCCGGCATCATCGTCGCCCGCACCGACGCGGAGGCGGCCAACCTCATCGACGGCCGCGGCGATGAGCGGGACCAGCCCTTCCTGCTGGGTGCCACCAACCTCGAGGTGCCGGCCTACAAGCCGTGCTACCTCGCGCTGATCCGGCATTTCCACGAGCTGGGGGTGCGCGAGCTCAACGGCCATCTCCTCTATGCCGTTCCCGAAGGCGAATACGCATCCGCCGCCACCTGGCTGGAGCGGAACGGGCTGCTGCGCGAAGCGGCGGACGCGGCAGCGGCGTACCGGAAGGGGAAGGCAGCTTCGCTCGACGCCGCGTTCGACGCGGTCGCCGAAAGCTTCGTCGCGGCGTGGGAGAAGGACGCCGGGCTCCAGACCTACGGCGACGCGGTCGCCGCGGTGCTCGCCTTCCGCGCCGGCGAGGGCGAGCCGCTCGAGATGAGCGCCGAGGAGTGGCGGCGCTTCGCCGCGCACGCCTCGCTCTACGCGGCGCGGGAGAGGGCGGTGCGGCTCGGCGCCGACATCCCCTGGGATTGCGAGCTGGCCCGGACTCCCGAAGGGTACTACCAGGTACGGGGCGGCATCCCGTACGCCATCGCGAAGTCGCTGGCGGCGGCGCCCTTTGCCGACCTGCTCTGGATGGAGACCAAGACCGCCGACCTCGGCGAGGCCCGCCAGTTCGCCGAAGCGATCCATCGGGAGCTGCCCGACAAGATGCTCGCCTACAACCTCTCACCGTCGTTCAGCTGGGACACCACCGGCATGAGCGAAGAGGAAATGCGGCGCTTCCCCGGGGAGCTCGGCAAGCTGGGGTTCGTCTTCAACTTCATCACCTACGGCGGGCACCAGATTGACGGCCTCGCCGCCGAGGAGCTCGCCACGGCGCTCCAGCAGGACGGCATGCTGGCCCTGGCCCGGGTCCAGCGCAAGCTCCGGATGGTGGAGTCACCCTACCGCACGCCGCAGACCCTGGTCGGGGGGCCGCGCGCCGATGCTGCGCTGGCCGCCACGTCGGGGCGCACGGCCACCACCATGGCGATGGGGAAGGGCTCGACCCAGCATCAGCACCTGGTCCAGACCGAGGTGCCGAAGAAGCTGCTCGAAGAGTGGCTGGCGATGTGGTCCAGACACTACCGGCTCCCCTTCACCCTCCGGGTGCAGCTCGCGCCCCACCGCGCCGGCTCCGAGCTGCTCGAGCTGGGCATCCGCGGCGATGGGGACAAGACGCTCGCGAACGTCATTTTCGGCCCCATCCATGACCGCCGGGGCCGCAGCATCCTCTCGGTGCGCGACCAGAACACCTTCGCGGAACCGCTCAGGAAGAAGCGGCTGATGACCCTGGTCCACCTCTTCCTGGTGCACCGCTTCAAGGCCGATACGGTGCACTACGTCACCCCGACCGAGGACAACCAGTACCAGGTCGCCAAGATGAAATCCCACGGCATCTTCGGCGAGGTCAACACCGAAGTCGGTCAGATCATCGTCGCCGAAGTCGACCAGAAGCGGGTCGCCGAGCTGTTGGCGCCCGATCGGGAGGCGCTCGGGAGGCTGATCCGGAAGGAGGGGTAGGGCGCCCGCTACCGGGCACCTCCCCGCTCCGCGTTCACAAACGCCGCCAGGAAGGCGATCTCACCCTGCCTGAGCCCGAGATTCGGCCAGGGAGCCGTCGATCAGGGAGGGTCATTAACCAGCAGGGCGGCGAGGTTGATGCCGATCTTCCCCACGTAGCCAAGAGTTTCCAGGTGACGCCAGCCCTGCACCCGGGGGGCGACCGCTTCAATGCTGACCCATTTCGAGGCGTCCAGGCTGTCCCGTCGCGCCATCTCCTGGGCCCGGAGAATGGTGCGCCGGCCCGCGTTATAGCTCCCGAACATGAAACTCCGCCGGTCCAGATCGGCCGGGTGCTCCTTCCAGAGGTTCCAGAGCACCCGGTCGTACTGGATGCCGGCGGCGATGTTCCACTCCGGGTCGTTGATCGAGGTGAGCTCCGGGTTCCGGCTCTGAATCTCGGCGAAAGTGGACGGCATGAGCTGCATTAACCCTCGCGCCCCGCTCCGGCTATGGGCTTCCGGGTCGAGCCCGCTCTCGGCCATGGCCTGGGCCTTGAACAGCCTCCAGTCATAGCCTACGCCGAAGAAACGCTTGGCGTACTTGTGAAAGCTCTCGTCAAACTGTCGCGCATCGCGGGGGCTGGTCCCCAAGGCCCGTTGAGCCGACGCGGGTGCGGCGCCGGCCAGCATGACGAGGAGCGGGAGAAAGAACCGCTTCAGTTGAGCGCTCCCGCCACGACGATCGCGATGGAGAGGAAAAGCGCGGCGATGAAAATGGCCACCGCCACGTTGCCCCGCTTGAGCTCCTCTGGAAAGTCGACCTGCGGGGTCAGGCGATCAATAACGCGGTAGGCGACAAACATGAGGACCACGCCGAGGATCGCGTAAAGGAAATTCAGACCGATGACCCGAAGCTCCACAGGCTCGATCCTCCCGGTTGTTTGGCGCGGACTGCGGTGGAGGCGGGAAAGATAGCTCGGCGGCGAGGTGCCGGTCAGGCTATGAGTTCAGCGTCCGTCCAGGCCCCGGCGCGAGACGACCCTGAGCGGTTGACGAGTTCAGGGCCTGGAGTCAAGCAGCTCAGCTCAGGATGAAGCTGACGGCGGCGTCGGCGTGGATGGCCGTCGTGTCGAACACGGGCACGGAAACGTCCGCCTGCTTGATGATCAGCGGAATCTCGGTGCAGCCAAGGATGCAGCCCTGCGAGCCGGCGTTGGAGAGCCCGCCGATGATGTCCAGGTAGCGCTGCTTGGTGGCCGGCAGGAAAACTTCCTTTCCCAACTCCTCGAAGATCGACGTCTGGATGAAATCGCGGTCCGCCTTGCCCGGGACCGTCGCCACGATCCCGTGCTTCTTGAGCCGGTCCTTGAAGAAGTCCAGCTCCATGGTGTAGCGCGTGCCCAGCAGCGACACCTGGTCCATCCCCTGCCGCTTGATCTCGGCGGCCACGTGATCGACGAGATGGATCACGGGAACCTTGAGCTTGGCCTGGAGCCGGTCCGCCACGATGTGCGCGGTGTTGGCGCAGAGGATGATTCCTTCCGCGCCCGCTTTTTGCAACCCCTCTGAGGCTTCGATGACGAGGTCGAGAAACTTGTCCCAGTCGTTGACGACCGTGAGCGGCCGGACGGTCTCGAAGTCCACGCTGTAGATGATGCACTTGGCCGAGTGCATCGAGCCCAGCCGGCGGTTCACGCCTTCATTGATGAGGCGGTAGTACTCGATGGTCGAGAGCCATTGCATGCCGCCCATCAGGCCGAGAATCTTCATCGCCTTAAGAATAGAGAAGGGGGAAGGGGGAAGGAACCTCCTTCCTCCCTCCTTCCTATTGCGCCCGTCATCACTTGCGGCGGCCACCAGATCGACAGCCTCGGCGCACTACGTCGCGCCGACCGAAGACAACGAGTACGAGGTCGCCAAGATGAAATCCCACGGCATCTTCGGCGAGGTCACCACCGAAGTCGGTCAGATCATCGTGGCCGAGGTCAAGGGGGCGACGACTCGGATTCCACCTACGTGCCGAGCGATACGATCGCGGTGCATTTCTCCTGCACCCGTACGCTCGCCGCCGACACGACCCTTCCGGTACCGTAGGACGCTTCGACACGATCGCTCGAGACCCGCACCGCCATGCCATAGGATATTCCGTGGCATTGGCTTACCCCCATCGCGCGACCGCCACCCAGCGGAGGTGAAACCAATTCCCCGCCGGCGCCGTCGTATGGGAATCCCATAGGACAGGCCACGGCGAAGCAATATGACGTCCCTCACCAGCGCCGGCTGGATCATTGTAAACCGTTCGGCGCTTCCGCTGGTCTGCTTCACTCATCCGGCTCTCCAGCTCTGCGAGGAGCTCGAGCGGGTGCTCGCGAACAGCGAGGGCGCGCGACAGGGAGGCAGGTCATGATGCTCGGACTTCCAATGGAGACAACCGTGACGTCACGTCGGCACACCGCACGACTCGCGGGCGCGCTCTATCTGGCGATGGGACTGTTCGCCGCCATCGGCCTGGTGTACTTCCCGGGGCGGTTCGTCGTGCCGGGCGATGCCGCTGCCACAGCGGCCCGGATCGTATCCGCTCCGCTGCTCTACCGGCTCTGGGCCGCCTCGGATCTGGTGGAGGGGCCCCTTGCCATCTATCTGGCGATGACGCTGTACAAACTGTTCAAGGATGTTGACCGAACCCAGGCGCGCGTGCTGGTGGGCATGCTGCTGGTGCAGGTCCCGATGTGGTTTGCCCTCACGCTCACCCAGCTCGCTCCGCGGGTGTTCTTGAGTGGAAACAACTACTGGTCGGCATTCGACAAACCGCAGCTGGACGCCCTGGCACTGGGGTTTCTGGGCTTGTCCAGCCGGGGCGTGGACGCGATGAGCGCCTATTCGGGCCTCTGGCTGCTTCCCTTCGGAATTCTGGTATACAAATCCCGTTTCATTCCCCGACTGGTGGGCGTCTTCGTCCTCGTCGCCGCCTCTGCGTACCTGGTCAGCGCCGCCACCGCTTTGGTCTTCCCGGCCTACCACGGCTTTGTCTTCTGGAGCGCGGCGCCGCTGTACGGCCTGGGGGAGATCGGGATCATCGGCTGGCTGCTGCTCAAGGGCGCACGGGAGGACGTCGTTACGGCATGAGGACTGTCAACCGATCAGGCGCCTCAGTGAGAGGCACACCCAAATCGAGCCAGGGGAACGTCGAATGAAAGAACGTCTTGCTCACCATCGTGTCGCTGCTCTGTGGAGCCTGCGGCGGAGGCAGCCCCGGTAGTGGCGCCGGAGCAGGATTCGGGAGGACGCTGGTGAGAGCCTCGGTCTGCACGCGCTACGGACCGCCGGAGGTGCTCGAGCTCCGGGAGGTGGCGACGCCCTCGCCCGGGAGCAAGCAGGTCCGGATCCGGATCCACGCGACCGCCGTCAGCGTGACCGACTGCCGCGTCCGGAGTGACCTCAGCTCCGCTCCCCTCGCGATGCGGTTCCTGGCCCGGCTGGCCGTGGGCTTCGGGAGACCGCGGCAGCCCATCCTGGGCTCGGCGATGGCGGGAGAGATCGACGCCACCGGAAAGGACGTCAAGCGCTTCGCGGTGGGCGACCGGGTGTTTGGCTATTCCGGGATGCGCTTCGGGGGCAACGCCGAGTATGTCTGCCTGAAAGAGACCGGCAGCCTGATCACCGGCGGCCTGGTGCCCGCTCCCTCGAACCTCGGCTTTGCGGAGGCCGCCGCCATTCCCTACGGCGGCCTGATGGCGCTGCACTTCCTGCGCAGGGCCGAGGTTCGCAGCGGGCAACGCGTCCTCATATATGGTGCTTCCGGCGCGGTGGGGACCGCCGCGGTGCAGCTCGCCAGGGCTTTCGGGGCGGAAGTCACGGGCGTGTGCTCCACGGCGAACCTGGAGCTGGTGCGGTCACTCGGGGCGGAGCGGGTGATCGACTACACCAGAGAAGCCACGCCCGGGGCACGCTACGATCTGGTACTCGATGCAGTCGGAGTGCGGAAGACCTCGGCGCTCAAGGAGGCCTGCCGCAACGCGCTCCTGCCGGGCGGGAAGTACTCGTCGGTCGATCGGGGGATGCCCCGGATGACGGCCAGCGGCCTGCTGGTGCTGAGCGAGCTGATCGAGGCGGGAAAGCTCAAGCCGGTGATCGACCGGCGGTATCAACTGGAGCAGGCGGCTGAGGCGCACCGGTATGTCGAGCTGGGGCACAAGAAGGGGAACGTGGTGATCACCGTCACCCATGATGACTGAGCGGCCAGCGCACTCTGCAACGCGCTCAGCGGCGTCGGCGACTCCACCTTAAGCGTCCGGCTCGGCCGGTCCAGCCGGTGCGCGACCCGTTTACCCCGCTCTCCCCGCCGCCGTCGCCCATCAAGCCGCTCGACCTGGGCAAGGGAAGCAGCATGCACGCCATGCCCGCCGACCCCCGACGGCCTGGCCGACCCCCGGGCTCGGCAACTGGGCGATCTCCAATCCTGCGGCGTGCGGCGGGAACGGCCCACCGGGCGTAGATTCTCCTTCCACGGGAGGTCTGATGCCCGCTCCCCACGTCATCGGCCAGCCATTCGATCGCACGTCCGCGGATTCACGCGTCACTCGTGACCGTACCCGCGGCCTGCCCGAGGATCTGCTCCGGGACGCCTCGCGCCGACTCGGGATCATCGGGTTGCTCGGCGGGGTGATGTGGGTGGTCTATTCGGTGTTGGATCACGTCCTCCTCCAGCGTGCCCGCGACGATCCGTCGTGGCTCAGCTTCAAGACCGCCGACGGCATTGCTCTCGTCAGCGCTCTCGTCTCCTTCGCCCTCTTCTTCTACAGCCGGCGAAGCAGCCGGAGCCCCGCATTCATCCTCGACCTGGGGCACGGCTTCCTTATCTTCACCGCCCTCGCGCTGGGGCTCATCTGGCATTGGGCGGTGGAGCCCGGGAGCATGGTGCTGGCCGAGACACCCACCGTCACCTGGACCGGCGTGCTGGTGCTGCTGTTCGCTGCCCTGGTGCCCAGCACGATCCGCAAGACCCTCATCACCGATCTCATCGCCGTCTCGATGAACCCGCTCGGCATGGCGATCGCCAGGGCCCGGGGAGCCTGGGCATACGGCTCCGACGGCGACGCTTTGCTGATGCACTTCCCCGACTACCTCGTCGTCGGCGTCGCGGTGGTGATCTCGTACGTCGTCAGCGGACTGGGCCGCCAAGTCACCAGGGCCCGAGAGATGGGGAGCTATCAGGTAGGAGAGCTGCTCGGCAAGGGGGGCATGGGAGAGGTCTATCGCGCCACCCACCGCATGCTGGCGCGGCCGGCCGCGATCAAGCTCATCCGGCCCGAGATGATCGGCGGCGGCAACACCCCCGCGGGAGAGCTCGCCGTCAAACGCTTTCGTCGCGAGGCCGAGGTCGCGGCCAATCTCCGCTCGCCCCACACGGTGGAGCTCTACGATTTCGGGGTGACCGAGGACCAGACTCTCTACTTCGTGATGGAGCTGCTCGAGGGGATGACCCTGGATGCGCTGGTCCGGGAGCACGGCGCCGTACCCGCCAATCGGGCGATCCACATCCTCCGCCAGGTGTGCGAGTCACTCGAGGAGGCCCACGCCCGCGGCCTCGTGCATCGCGACATCAAGCCCGCCAACATCCATATCGGCCGACTCGGCCTGCGCCATGACTTCGTCAAGGTGCTGGACTTCGGCTTGGTCAAATCGGTCGCCGGCCGCTCCAGCGAAAGCTCGCTGGGCACCGAGATCGGCATGACGCCGGGCACTCCCGACTACATGGCGCCCGAAATCGCCATGGGTGAGAGCTACGACGGCCGCGCCGACCTCTACGCGGTGGGTTGCGTGGCGTATTACCTCCTCACCGGCCAGCTCATCTTCGAGGGAGCCAACGTGTTCCACGTGATCGCCCGGCATCTGAACGATGCCCCGGTCCCGCCCTCCCAGCGCGCCGTCACCTTTATCCCGCCGGCGCTCGAGCAGCTCGTGATGGCCTGCCTGGCCAAGCGGCCCGACCAGCGGCCCCGGAGCGCCGCCGAGCTGGCCGGCTCGCTCGCCGCTGTCAACGTGGAACCCTGGGATGAGGCGCAGGCCGCCGAATGGTGGAAGACGCGAGCCAAATGACCGCGATCCGCCGCGGGCTCTGGTTCCTGCTGTGGGCAGGAGGTACGCCCCTCCATGCCCAGGCCGGCGCGAGATTCGACCTCGCAACGTCCAATCGCTACGTCTGGCATGGGCTCTCGCGCGCCGCGGGGATCGTGCTTCAGTCGTCGCTTGCTGTGGGCTACCGGCTCCGCGGATTCACCCTCTCGAGCGGGCTGGCGCGCCATTACGAATTGGATCGGGTGAGTCCGGATGAGTTGTCCGAGGTGGGGAACAGCCAGGGCCGGCTCGGCGAGGACGACCTCTGGGTCCAGGCGGATCTCGCGCTCGGTGCCGTCCGGCTGCGTTCGGGAGTCGCGCGCTACGTCTTCCGCGGTGGCTCACCGCAAGGCGGTGGCGGCTCGCTGGGCAACACCACGGAAACCTACCTGGCCCTCGGAGCAGTCACCGCGTACCTCAATCCGCTGCTGGAAGCCTGGTGGGACGTGGACCGGGTCCGGGGCGGCTTCCTGCGTGCCTCCGCCAACTCCCCCGTGTTCGGTTGGCCGATCGAGCCCTTTTTCTTCATCTCTCTCGCCGGGGAAATCGGCTTGAACCTGGGGCAGCACCCCGACCCGGCGCGGCCCGGCGACCTCGCCAATTTCTCCCAACGGGGGCTCACCCATGCCGGACTCGGGCTCGACGTGCTCTTCCGGGTGAGTCAGCGGCCCGGGCTGGGCTCGGCGAACCTCAATCTGGAATTGAACGGCCAGCTCAACCTGGACGACGCCACCCGCTACAACGGAGCTGGACGCAACAAGAACGTGATCTTCTGGCTGTCCGCGGGTGTCACGCTCCTGCTCGGCGGCGAAGCGCGGGCCCAGCGGTGAGTCCTTCCCGGTCGGTCTTGCTGGCCGCGCTGAGCGCTGCGCTCGGGACGGCCTGCGGGAAAACGTTTCTCCTCGATGGGCCGCTGAGCCCGCGCCCGGAATCCCGTCCGGCCGGCACCGCCCGGTTGCGCGCCGGATTCGGCCGCGCCGACATCACGCCTCCCGGCGGCGTGGGGCTGGCCGGGAATGGCCCGGAGGGCCGCCGGGCGCGGGGGTACCGGTTGCGTCTGTTCGCGCGGGTTATGCTGCTCGAGGATCCCGCCGGCAATCGCCTCGCGCTCGTGGTGGCGGACTTGCCGCTGGGTTCGGCCCTGTTACATCGGCGAGTCGCGGGCCTCACCGCCGCAAGCGACGGCATCGGGCTCGACCGCCTGTTTATCGCGGTCACCCACACCCATTCGGGACCCGGTCATTACTTCGAAAGCGGAGCCTACAACGACCAGGGCAGCTCCGTCGTTGGATACAGCGCCGTCCTGGTGGATTCGCTCGCGCACAGGATTGCCGCTGCGGTGCACGCAGCCCGGCTCGACCTGCGTGAGGCGAGGGCGGCATGGGGCAGCCGGCGGATTTGGGGCTATGCGCGCATTCGGAGCATGCCGGCGCTGCTCCGCAATCTCCCGCCGCCCGCGGCGCCCGCCGATGCACCGGATTCCCTTCCACTCGAGTATCGTCTGATTGATCCGACCTTTACGATGTTGCGGATCGATCAGCGCGATTCGCTCACCGGAAGCTATCGGCCCGCTGGAGCGTTCAGCATCTTCGCCATCCACGGCACCGGGAACGCCTCGGAGAATGAGCTGCTCGATGCGGACCTCCATGGCCTGGTGGAGCGTCGGCTCGAGCGCCATATCGACCCGTCAGGTGCTTTCGTGCCGAAGGCATTCCACCTCTTCGCGAATGGAGCCGAAGGCGACGTTTCCCCGGCCTGGCCGAGCCAGAGCCGCTGTGCCCTGCCGGTCCTCGCCCCTTGGACCCTGCTCGACGGACCGTTTACCAGACCCCTCTGGCAGTGGCAGCCGATTCCCCGGCCCGACGCCGCGGCCTGCATCCATGCCGCGCGGCGAGCGGTCGAACGGATCGGCAACGGTCTCGGCGACGAGGCGATCAAGCTGTTCGACAGCCTGGGCGGGGCACTCGACGATCGCTCGAGCTTGGGCGCGCCTTCTCAACCCTGGCGCTCCGCCAGGACGCGGAGTCCCTCGGAATCTGCAGGTTGCCGGCCGTCGGAACGTCCAAGCTGGGTGGCTCGGCCGACGCGCCTACGAGGATCGAGCACTGGCGATTGCTGGGACTGCTTTCGCTGGGCTTCGAGCAGGGAGCGGCCAATGCGGGTGGTCGCGGTTGCCACGGTCCCAAGCGCCAGCTCCTCGATGCTCTCCTCGGGAGTCTTCCGAACCGCCTGGCTGCCAGAAAAACTGCCCCCTTTGCCCAGCTCTCCGTGTTGCGGATCGGCAACCGGGTTATTGGAGCGTTCCCGGGAGAGGCAACCACGAATGCGGGATGGCGTTTGCGGGAGGGTATGCTCGAAGCGGTCCACCGGCTCGGCCTTCCGGTGGACACCGCGCTGATCCTGGGCCTCACCAATGGCCACATCGACTACCTCACTACTGCCGAGGAGTACGCTGCGCAACTCTACGAGGGTGGCTCGACGCTCTACGGGCCCGGACAGGCCGCGATGTTCGTTCGGGCTTTCTCGGGTCTGACCACGCTGCTTTCCAGCGGAGATGTTCTCCCGCCGGCGAGCGCCAGGAGCATCTCGGTTTTTCCCGGGACTCGAAGAGCACTGCTGCATCCGGAGAAATCAGCTCGTCCCGAAGCGCCCCAGGTCGAGCGAGGCTGGTGTTCGCACGACACGCTCTACGTGGATTACCGGCTCGGCTCGGTCCAGGATTGGCCGGCCGGCAGTCCCTTCGCGGCAAGCCCGAACGTCGAGGTCCTCCGCGATGGCCTGGTAGAGGCCTGGGACGATGATCCCTCCGTCGAGCTGCACCTGCGCTCGGTGCGACAGCACCCGGCTCGCTGGCAGCTCCGCTGGTCGCACGCGCGCGCGGGCTCGGTGTATCGGCTGCGGTTGCGCGGTCGCCTCGAAGGGGCGCCGATCGCGTGTTAGCGCCCTGATTCCGGGATCCGTCCCGCGCCAGGCGTGACGCAATCGGGCAGGTTTGACTCGGCGAATCGAGTGCCATCCAGTGGGACCAGAATGGTGCGGACATGGGCGACCCCGGCAGGTGTCGGAGTCAGGATGCCGGGGCCTCGATGAAGCCCCGATGAAAGCGGAACGAAGTTTCCGGGGGTGGCCTACCCCTTCACGGCGCGGAGCGCATTGAGAATCACCGCCACGTCGATCCCCTCTTGCAGCAGGGCGCCCGCCGCCGGGGGTAGAAACCCGAGCGCTGCCACGACCATCGCCGCCGCGCTCAGGCCCAACCCGGCCCCGATGCTCTGCCGGGCGATCCGAAGGGTCCGGCGCCCGATCACGACGGCTTCGGGGACCCGGCTGAGGTCATCGACCAGGAGGACCACGTCCGCCGCCTCTGCCGCGATCCCGCCCCCATGCGCAGCGAGGGCAAGCCCCACCGCAGCGCTCGAGAGGGCCGGCGCGTCGTTGGTCCCGTCGCCCACCATCAGGACTCTTCGCGCCCCGGCTGCGAACGTCGCCACCCGGCGGACCTTGTCCTCGGGGAGGAGATCGGCCCCGGTCTCTTCGATGCCCACCTCGCCCGCCACCGCCGCCACGTTGGCGGCGTTGTCCCCCGACAGCAGCAGCACGCGACGAAAACCGAGGCGGCGAAGGCGGGCCACCACGGCCCCGGCGTCCGGCCGGACCCGGTCCGCGTAGGTGACGCTCCCCGCGCCCTGCCCGTCCACCGCCACATAGGCGCGCAGCGCGGCCGCTCCGTTGTGGAGAGCGGCCAGTGCCTCCGCCGCGTCGGGCTCGATTTCCTTGACGTAGGACAGCGCGCCAACCGCGATCCGATGGCCATCCACGGTTCCCCGGACGCCTCGACCACCGCTCTCGCTGATGTCCGTCGCGGTGGGCAGCACGATGCCGCGTGCGGCGGCCGCATCCACCAGCGTTCGCGCCAGCAGGTGTCCCGATCCCTGCTCCACCGCTCCGGAGAGACGAAGCAGCTCGGTTTCCGAGAACGGCTGCATCGCCCGCACCTGGGCGACCTGGGGACGTCCGACGGTCAGCGTGCCGGTCTTGTCGAACACCACGACATCCACCGCCGCGAGCGCCTCCAGGGCGCCCCCGTGACGCACGATGATCTGCCGCCGTGCCGCGCGGTTGATCCCCCCGATGATGGCCACCGGCGTCGCGAGGATGAGAGGACAGGGAGTCGCCACGACCAGCACGGCAAGGACGCGCAGGGGATCGCGTGAGGCGATCCAGGCGAGCGCGCAGACGGCGAGCGTCACCGGCGTGAACCACACGGCGTAGCGGTCCGCCACACGCTGGAGCGGGGCCTTGCTGGCCTGCGCCGTCCGGACCAGCTCGACAATCCGGGCGTAGAGACTGGCCGCGGCCGGCGCGGTGGCCTCCAGCTCCAGCGGACCGTCCAGATTAATCGCGCCGCTGGGGAGCGCCGTGCCGGGCCGCGCGGTGACGGGCAATGGCTCGCCGGTGAGCCTGGAAGCGTCCACCTGCGAGCGGCCTTCGCGGACCACTCCATCACACGGCACCATTTCGCCCGGCCGGACCAGCAGCAGGTCCCCGATCGAGATCGCGTCCACGGGGACATCCTCGAGCCCGCCGTTGGCACGCCGGTGGGCGATCCGGGGCGCATCCGCCTCGAGGGCCCGTACCGCGGCCGAGGCGCGCCGCTCCGCGTAGTGTTCGAGGGCCTCGCCCCCCGTCTGCATCAGCACGATCACCAGGCCGGCAAACGGCTGGCTCATGAGCATCGCGGCGAGGATCGCGAGCCCGGCGACCAGATCGGCGTTGAATCGGAGATGAAGCAGGCCTCGGCCGGTTCGGAACAGGAGCGGGATGCCGAGGAGGTAAAGGCCCGCGGTCCAGATCAGGGGCCGGGCGTTTGTTGCACTCGGAATGACTCCTGCCACCAGACCAGTCAGGAGAATCGCACCGGCAGCAGCCGGCCGGAGCAGCATCCGGCCGGTGGACCTCATCGGCTCTGTTTGTGGGGCGCGGGATCCGGTGGGGTGGCGTGGCGGAGGCAGAAGCCCACGCCGCGAACGGTCTCGATCCGTTGCACCGAGCTGTACTCCGCGAGTTTGCGGCGGAGATTCCCGACGTGTACGTCGACGACGTTGCTTTCCGGATCGAAGTGCATGTCCCAGACCTTCTCGAGCAGCGTGGTCCGCCGCACGACTTCTTCCGGGTGCAGGAGAAAGTGCTCGAGGAGCTGGAACTCCTTCGCGGTGAGGTCGAGCTTGCGCTCTCCGGCCATGGCAAGGTGGCGCAGCCGGTCCAGCGCCAGCTCGCCGAATCGGAGGACTTCCATGCGCTCCGCGCCGCCTCGCCGGGCAAGGGCCCGGACCCGCGCGAGCAACTCCTCGAACCGGAACGGCTTTGCCAGGTAATCGTCCGCTCCCGCATCCAGGCCCCGCACCACATCCTCGACCGCGTCCCGGGATGTGAGCATCAGGATCGGGGTGTTGCGGCCCTCACGCCGAAGCTCCATGGCCACCTGGAAGCCGTTCTTCTTGGGCAGCATCACGTCCAGCAGGATGAGATCGTAGTCGTAGACGTGTGCCAGCATGGTCGCCTCTTCGCCATCGGCGGCCGCGTCCACCACATAGCCCTCTTCCCTGAGTCCCTGCTCGATGAATCCCGCGACCTTCCGGTCGTCTTCCACGAGAAGAACTTTCATGGGGCTAACCTACCTTCCCACGATTAAACCCCCGGCGAACCATCTCTGAAGAATTCTTCACGGTAGCGTTGCCTCCGCCGGAACCCTCAGGATGAACAGGCCTCCCACGCCTGGACGGGATACGGCGACCAGGTCCCCCTTCAGCAGCCGAGCCAGGCGGCGGGAAAGCGGCAGGCCGAGGCCGTGACCGAGCCGCTCCTCGCCGGCGGTCGTCACGTAGACGTCGAAGATCCCCTCCACATTCTCCCCGGCAATGCCCGGCCCCTCGTCTTCAACCCGGAAGACCACACCGTCTCCCTCCGCGTCCACCGTCGCCGTGACGCTGCCACCTGCCGGAGAATGGCGGATCGCGTTCCGGAGCAGGTTCACCAGGATCTGTTCTACCCGATGGGCGTCGGTCCGGGAGAGCAGACCTTCTTGAGGAACCTGTAGGTCGAGCCCTACGCCACGCTCCTTCGCTTCCGGCGTCACCCGCTGGATCGCGCCGCGAATCACGGCTCCGCAATCCACGCTGCGGAAGACCGGCTGCAGCCGGTCTTCGTCGAGCCGGCTCAGGTCGAGGAGATCGTTGATGAGCGCCACCGCCTGCTCCGCCGAGTCGAGGATCTCGAACGCGGCGCGAGGCACGGTAGCGGGATCTTTCTTCCGCACCATCAGCTCGGCCCAGCCGAAGACAGCAGCGAGCGCGTTGCGCAGCTCGTGGTTCACCATCGCAAAAAACCGCTCCCGGGAGCGGTGCAGCTGCTGCACCTCCTGGAGCAGTCGGCTCTGCTCTCCGAACAACCGGGCATTCTCCACCGCGGAAGCGGTGGTGATCGCGAGGAGCCCCGCGATGTGCTGATCCTCCTCGCTGAACTCGTCGGCGCCGATCTTTTCGGTCAGATACAGCTCGCCGATCACGCCCCGGCGGGTCGCAACCGGGACGCCGAGGAATGACTTCATCGGGGGGTGGTTTGACGGGAAGCCCGCGGAAGCAGGATGCGCGGAGAGGTCCCGCAGTCGGATCGGCTTCCCTTCCTTGATCACCAGGCCAAGGATGCCGCGCCCGATCGGGAGCGTTCCAATCGCAGCTCGTTCCGCTTCGCTCATGCCCGAAACGATGAAGGCGTCCAGGGAGCGACGATCGGGCGCCAGCAGGCCCACGGCGACGTAGCGGGCGCCGATGATCTCGGCGGCCAGGTTCGCGACACGCTGTAGCACCGCCTCGAGGCGGAGCTCGGCCATGAGGTCGGGGACCTCTTGAACCAGGCGCTCGATCCGGTTCTGAACCGTCCCTGTGGCGGGCATGGCTGGAGTCTACCTGTCCCGCGCTGGGCTGGCGAGGGGCTCGAAAGGACCTTCACGAGGGCTTCAGAGGCCCTTTACTGGCGCAACTCTAGCTTGTCCTTAGCGCAGGCACCTCAACGGAGGGAATGCCCCCATGTCGATGCAGCGATTCCTTGCCGCCACGGACGGCACCAGGGATGGCGACCACGCCGTCAGAATGGGACAATGGCTTGCTCAACAGGCCGACGGGGAGTTCGCCCGGTTGGCGGTCGAGACTTCTGCTCCCAATTGGGAGCCGAGGCTCGAGTGGTGGAGAGAGCCCGCCGCGCCCGGTGGCACCGCGACGCGGCTTCGTGGATTGCCCGGCATCGAGATCGTTCGCTACGCGGAGTCCTGGGAGGCCGACCTCGTGGTGTTGGGACGTCACGACCACACACCGGAGCATCCGCTCCAGCTCGGCCCGACTTCCGATACGGTCATCCGGCGCCGCGCGGGCATCTCGCTCTTCGTTCCGCCCCGAACGGTCACCGTCAAGCGGGCCTTGATCGCCCTCGACGGCAGTCTTCGGGGACTCGCCGTCGTCGCTCCCGCCGTCCCGTTCTTGAACCTCACGAGGGCGCGGACCAGGGCCATCTGCGTCCTGCCGGGATCGACGCCGGACCCGACCGATAACTGGCGGGATGTCCGGCATGAGCGGGCGTCCGTCCTGATCGACCGGCTGCAGCTCCAGTCGGGGCGGTGTGAGCTGCTGATGCGCTGGGGCGATCCGGTCCAGGAGGTTCTCCGGGCCATTGAGGAGACCGCGGCCGATCTGCTTATCCTCGGAGTGCGCCGTGGCGGGCTGCGGGGAGATCTGGGTTCCGGGTATGTGGGCCGGGAGCTCCTCAAGTCCGCTCCCTGCGCAGTGCTCACCGTCCCGATTTAGTCCGGGTGGCGCGGCTCCTCAAGCGGCGGCGGTGGGTCCGCCTGGGCGATCCGGAGGTTCCGTCCGTAGCGCGATCCTCACCTGCATGCGGCTCAGGCCGTCATGAATCCGTCGCTCGCCCAGGATCGGCCACCAGTCGTACAGAAAAATCTCCAGCGGCCGCCACATCGCCACCCGGCCCACGATCAGCAGGCCCTGCTCGAACAGCAGCCGCCGCGATTCCCGGGCGAAGTGTGCTCCCGAAGACGAACCTCGATGACCCGCCGCGTCCCGGCCGGTTTGGACATTGCTCCTAGAAATCCCTCCGGCGAAACCAGCGAAATCCGAAAAGAAGCGGCACACCGGCGCACACGATGAGCATCCCGGATGCCAGGAATACGCCTCCTCCCCCCTGAAAGAAGTGTTCGTACACGGCACCGGTATAGCCCATCAAGGCGGAAATGTCGAATGTAAGCAGGAGCACGACCCGGGCGAGGTCCACCGGGTTGAGGAACACCATGACCAGCAGCGGCATTTCCAGCGGGTAGTCGGACCAGGCCGTCGCGACGAGCAGGATCAGGCCGTCGTACACCAGCGTCGTGAGCAGCCAGACCACCAGCGCGGCGCCGAGTCCCCGGGCGCGGTCCTCGATCAGCACCGCGACACACAGGGCGAACGAAGTGAAGATCAGCGTCAGGAGCAGCCCCACGGCCAGCAGCATCGC